>CAZBNS010000018.1:0-24070 GCA_964493475.1 uncultured Rhizobiaceae bacterium
TTTCTTTAAGCTGTTTGGGAATAAGAGTATTTGTTTTTGCTGTTTGTAGGTGATGGTGATTGTCTTAAATGTGTTTTTAAGTTTTTGTTGTTAAAAATAATAATTGCTGAGAAAAACCTTGGTTATTAAATTAAATCTTTGGGATAATTAAAAATATATTGCTTATTAGATATATTTATGTCTATATTTGAATTAAATGATGTGTGTAAATTGGTTTAATATGCCGTATGTGAAAATATTTTTATTGTCGCTAATTCAAGGCTTGACAGAATTTTTGCCAGTATCGTCGTCGGCGCATCTGATTGTTTTTGGTGAGTTTTTGAGAATAAATGAAAATATTGAAATTTATCAGATTATAGTCCAGTTGGCTTCTGTGTTGGCGATGTTTATATTTTTTAGGAAAAAGATTATTAAAACGGTTTTTACTTTGCATGAGGATAAAAATTCAAGGGAATTCTCTTATAAAATTGTTTTGGCTTTTATGCCTTGTGCTGTTGTTGGGTTTTTGCTATATAAATATGTTAAGGCCTATCTTTATGGAAATTTGACAATTGCTGTTATGCTGATTTTGGGTGGTATTGTCTTTTTAATTTTGGATAATATGAAGTTAAAGCCGAAATGTAATGATGTTGATGAAATGACAAAATTAAGTGCTTTTAAAATAGGTATGTATCAAATACTTGCTATTGTGCCAGGTGTGTCAAGGTCTGGATCAACAATAATAGGTGGATTGTTGACAAAATTATCTAGAAAAACTGCGGTTGAATTTTCGTTTTTGCTTGCTATACCAACTATATTAATTGCTACTCTGTATGATTTGTATAAAAATTTGAGTGATTTACAATTTGTAGATATAAAGCTGGCAATGTTTGCTTTTTTAACTACATTTTTAATTTCTATGCTGGTTATTAAGTGGTTTTTGGATTATATTAGTAATCATGATTTTAAATTTTTGGCTTATTATAGAATAATTTTGGGAATAGTTATTATTGTAGATATTGTTGGCAAACTTTTATAAATTAAGTAAATTTAGGTTATTTTATAAAAAACTTGAATATTTGGATAAATAAATATAAATATTAATTATAATAAAAAAAATGTGATAGTGAAGACTATTTTATCAGATAAGAAAGAACATATAGTGCGGGATAATGAGCTAGACGATATTTTAAATGTTGAAGTTAAAAATGATGAAGATGATGGTTTTAGTGATAATGATGATAGTGGTGATGATAAGAACAGCGGTGGTGATTCTTCAAGCTTAAGAGATAAAGATGCTGAACTTAAGAAGAAAATTAAAAGTTATCTTTCAAATGATACAAGTTTTATGATAGAGTCAAATGAAGAAGAAATAAATGAAATTATAGAAAAAATGAAACATATGGGAATTTCTAAAGATAAGGGTTTAGAGCTTCAAAAAATTAGAAGTATGAAGAAAGGTATAAGAACAATTGGTAAATAATAAAGGATAAATATGGTTGATATATTATTTTTTTTATTGCTCACGGTTTTCTTCATTTTTAAACTAAAAAATTCATTTGGGGTTAAAAATGATGAAGATAAAAAAATACGGGATAAAACTATTGAAGAATTCCTTAAGGGAAAATATGGAGACAATACAAAAGTTGAAGTTGTGGATTACAAAAATGTTGTTGATATAACTGATAAACTTAAAAAAGTTGCTACTAAACAACCGATGGAGTCAGATTTAAAGTTCGATTTTGCTATTACGAATGCAGCTAAAGAAGAATTAGTTAAAATTAAGTTTGATGAGCAAAATTTTTTGAAAGGAGCGGAAAATGCTGTAGAAATGATTAATGAGGCATTTTCAAATAAGGATGAGGAAACGCTTAGGTTTATGCTGGGAACAAAATTATTTATGCATTTTAAAAAGCAAATTGATGATTTAAGTTCTCAGGGAAAAACCTTAAAATCTTCATTAATTTCGGTCTTATCTAAAGAAATTACTGATATAAAATCAACTAGTAAAAATATACTAATTGAGGTGAAATTTAAAATGGAGCAAATCAATTTTGTTGAAAATGAGAAGAAAGAGGTGATTTTGGGAAGCAAAAAGAAAATTGAAATAATACAAGAAAATTGGATTTTTAAAAGGAATATTGAGTCTGATAAAAATTTTTGGATAGTTGAGAATATTGAAAATGTTGAAAATTCTTAAAATTTTATTGTTATTTGTTTTATTTTTTAATTCGGCTTATGCGGAAACAATAAAAAGTAAGAATAAATTATTTTATTTAAAAAAAGTTGAATTTTCAGATCTGGATAAATGGCAAAATGACGATGTTTTACTTGCACTTAAGGCATTTTTAAAATCTTGTAATCAAATGGGTAAAATTAACAAAGAAAAAATTTTAAGTGAAGAATTATACGATATAAAAGTTAAAGATTTAAGAAATGTATGCGATATAGCAACTGTTGTTGCGGGCACATCTTCAGAAGATGCGAGAACATTTTTTGAATCTTGGTTCACACCATATCTCATAGTGGATAAGGAAGATGGTAAAAATGGATTATTTACAGGTTATTATGAGATAACTATAAAAGCCAGCAGAACTCCTAATGACGAATATAAATATCCAATCTATAAAAGACCGGATGATCTGACAAATTCACCATATTATTCAAGAAAAGAAATAGAAGAGGGCGCTTTAAACGATAGACACTTTGAATTATTTTATACTGATAGCAAAGTTGACTTAGCTTTCTTGCAAATACAAGGCTCTGGAATATTGCAATTAACAGATGGAACGACAACAAAAGTTGTTTTTAATGGTAGAAATAATAGAGATTACACGAGCATTGGAAATATTTTAATTAGAAAAAAATATATGAAAAAGAAAGAGATCAACGCTATCTCAATAAAAGAATGGTTTAAAAACAATTCAGATAAAATTGATGAGGTTCTAAACGAAAATGAATCATATATATTTTTCAAAGAAAGATCGGACGATTATGTTAGAGGAGCTCACGGCTCAATATTAACTCCATTTAGAAGTATAGCAATTGATTATAGGCTTTTGCCTTATGGTTTTCCTTTTTGGATAGAAACAAAAATAGAAGAAAACAATAAAAAAACAAATTTTGAAAGACTTGTAATTTCGCAAGATACAGGTTCTGCAATCAGAGGCGCTGTAAGGGGTGATATTTTCTTTGGCAATGACGCAAGAGCAGAAGAATTGGCTTCAAAAATGCAATTCAATGGAAAATATTATATTTTGTTGCCTAATACGATAGTTCAAAAAATTAAGCTTTCCAAAAAGTAAGTAGTGTCATATTCTTTGAATTGACTAAATAATATAAATTTATAAAATGTTAAAATATTATATTATTTAGAATTTATTTTGTGGCTGATTTAATAAAAGAATATACCGTATCCGAAATAGTTCGTGGCATTAAAACGACTTTAGAAAAAGAGTATTTCTATATAAAAATTAGAGGGGAAATTAGCAATTACAAAAAACATCCAAGCGGGCATTCTTACTTTTCATTAAAGGATGATGATTCCATGATTAATGCGGTAATGTTTAAGCAATTTGGAGATTATTGCGGCTTTGAATTAGATAATGGTTTAGAGGTAATAGCTTCAGGAAGGCTAAGTATTTATAAGGAAAGGTCTAATTATCAGATTATCGTTGAAACTATTCAGGTGAGTGGGGAAGGAGTTTTATTAAAATTAATTCAAGAAAGAAAAGATAAACTTGCCAAAGAAGGTTTATTTGATATTTCAAGAAAAAAAACAATACCCAAATTTCCTAAAAGCGTTGGATTAATCACAGCAGAAAGTGGAGCAGCACTGCAAGATATATTAAGCAGACTTAAAAATAGAACCCCTATTTCATTAATGCTATATTCTGTTTTAATGCAAGGAAAGGATGCTCCAAACGAAATTATAAGCGCCATTAAATACTTTAATACACAACAAAAAAAGCCAAATGTTATTGTGATTACAAGAGGCGGCGGTTCCCTTGAAGATTTAATGGCATTTAATAATGAGGAATTAGTGAGGTGTGTTGTAAACTCAACTATTCCAATTATTTCAGCTATTGGACACGAAGTTGACTGGACTTTGGTTGACTACGCTAGTGATTTAAGATTGCCAACACCAACATCTGTTGCTGAATATTTAACTATAAGCAAAGAGCAGGCTTTTCTTAATTTACAAAATTTAACTAAGAGATTGGTTATTGCCTTGCTTAATAATAATGTAAAAAAATTAAACAATTTGGATAAAATATTTAAATTAATTATTACTAAAAAAGTCAATAGATTTAGTAAACACAATATTTTGTTGAATACTATCAATATTAAGCTTAAAAATATTTTTAGAATAGTTGTTGAAAAGCATAAAAGAAAAAAATTGATATTAAATAATATAAATATCAATAAAATCATTCAATTAAAATTAATTAAGCTTTCCAGCAGACTTGGCATTGCAGAGTTAAGATTAAAAAATTATTTTAACAAATATCCAATTTTGAAAGACTCATCAAATAATATTATCAAACTTAAATCTAATACTAAAGTTGAAGAAGATTATATTTTAGAATTTCCAGATGGAATTGTAAAAATCAAAATAATTAAGTAAAATTTATCACTATTCTGACATTTCTTTTGCTAGGGAGATAATTAAGTATTGTTTTTCATTTTTCTTAATTTTTAAAAAATATGAAATTAAAATATCTAAATTTTCTTTCGTTGTTTTGTCTATACTTAATATTTCATTATAAAAATATGAAATATCACATTGAAATTTTCTAGAAATGATAGCTAATTTTGCAGCAGAAATTCTATTGGTTCCCTTCTCATATTTATTTAATTGCTGCTGGGTAATATCAAGTATTTTAGATAATTGTATTCTACTAAGTTGTCTTGTTTTTCTAAAGATAACTATTTTTTCTCCGATTAATTTATTTATTTCTTCTTCATTCATTTAAGAAAGTAAATTAATAATTATACCTTGCTACCATTATATATTAATGTAATTAATTTACAATTAATAATTGTTATATTTTGAGCGTAGTTCGTTTAATTTGTATTTATAATAAAATCAAATATTGCTTGGCTTTTCCAGATTGTATTATTATTTTCAAGCGTTGTGTTAATTTCTCTAAATTTTATGTCTAAAATATCATAATTATTTGTCGTAAAATTAGAAATATTAGAAAATATTAATTTAATATCCTCAATTAAATCTAAAATATATGAATTGCTAGTATTTTTATCAAAAACATCTATTTCTATTGAATATTTATATATTTTTTTTGAAAAAGTTGACAAGTCTTCTATTTTATTTGTTGAAACAAAAATGTATGGAAAATCTGAGTTTTTTTCAACATAGGTAAAAATACCCTTTATATTCAAAAAATTTATTCCAGTTTGTTGAATTAAGCAATTATAAATTGTTTTTTGAACTTCATTTATTATGGTCATTTAATAGTTTTTTATTTTATTTTAATGGTTATAATATTTGTGGAAGTACATATCTTTCCCGTATAAAGCAATTAATTTGAATTATGCAATATGAAAAATACTACAGCATATAGAAATAATCTATTGATTTTATTATTTTTGTCTGTATATTTTTAAAGAAGGGTCCCTTCATCTAACGGTTAGGATGCCACCCTCTCACGGTGGAAATACGAGTTCAAATCTCGTAGGGATCACCATAATTTTTAAATAATGTATGTTAGGAAAATTTAAAATAATATTTTTCTTTTTGTTGTTTTTGTTTTTTCTAAACAATACTTTTGCTGCAGCAAGCTATATAAAATCAGTTGAAATAATTGGAAATGAAAGAATAGATAAAGCTGTAATAAATAACTACTTAAAAATTGATGAGAGCTCTGTTTATACTACTGATAATATAAATAACTATGTTAAAATATTATATGAAACTGGTTTATTTAAGAATGTTGGAATAGAATTCCAAGATTCTAAACTAATTGTAAAAGTGGAGGAAAATCCCTTTATTACAGAAATTGAATTTGATGGAAATAAAAAAATTGACGATAGTATTTTGCTTTCTGAGATTAGTTCAACACGAAGATCCATTTTTAACAAAAATAAATTAAGCAGTGATGTAAAACGAATTCTTGATTTATATAGAAGGAGTGGAAGATTTTTGGCTACTGTTAATCCTCAACTTATTGAAGAAGACAGCAACAGAATTAAACTTGTTTTTAAAATTAACGAGGGAAAACCGGCTAAAATTAGAAATATATATATAATAGGTGCAAAAGTATTTAGTGAAGAAGATTTAAAATCCGAATTAAACAGTAAGGAGTCAAAAATTCTTAGATTTGGAGCTGGTGAAATCTATGATCCCGCTAGAGTTGAATTTGATAAAGAACTATTAAGAAGATTTTATTTTTCAAAAGGATATGCTAGTTTTGAAGTTTTATCTGCTGTTGGAGAAATAGACAGGGATAATAAATGGTTTGACATTACATTTTTAATAGAGGAGGGTGCAAAATATAAATTTGGAAATATAAAAATTACAAACAATATTAAAGATGTTAAAACTGAAACACTTGAAAAAGTCGTAAACATTAAAGAAAATAAAATTTTTAATGCGAACTTATTAAATAATTCTGTTGATAATATAACAACGGAACTTGCTAAAGAGGGTTTTGTGTTTGTTGATGTAAAGCCTATGACTATTAAAAATGACAATGACAAAACAGTAAGTGTTAATTTTGTAATAGACGAAAGTCCTAGAATTTATGTGGGTGAAATTAAAATTATCGGCAATACAAGAACTTACGATAATGTAATTAGAAGGGAATTAAGAATAGAAGAAGGAGATCCATTTAGTTTATCCAAGTTTAATAGATCAGTTCAAAGAATAAATAACTTAGGATACTTTGAAAGAGTCAATGTTATAAAAGAAAGAGGAGATCAGCCAAATAAATTAAATATTTTGATTGAAGTTCAAGAAAAAAAGACTGGCGAACTACAGTTTGGCATTGGCTATTCTACTATTGACGGTGCTAATGCTACAATTGGTATAAAAGAGAAAAATCTGCTGGGCTTAGGACAAACTTTAGGTTTAAATATAATGTATGCCAAGTATACTAAAGATATAAGTCTTTCTTATGGCAAACCATATTTTATGGGAAGAGATTTATATGCCGGTTTTAATTTATTTTATAGAAAAGATGAAGACGAATATAGTGTTGATTATAAAGAAACAACAATTGGTGGCGGTTTAAATGCTATTTATTCAATTACAGAATATTTAGACCAAAAATTATTTTATTCATTATATAATGAAAAAATAAGTGATGTGAGCGAAGACTATAATGGCATTATAATGGCTGGAAATACCGCAACTTCATCTATTGGACAGAGCTTGTATTATGATAGAAAAAATAGTAAATTCGACCCAACATCTGGATTTGCACTAAGTTGGACACTTGAATATGCCGGAGTTGGCGGTGATAAAAATTATTTAAAAAATACAGCAAATGCAAATCTTTATATTCCAGTTTGGCCTTCAATCTTTACTTTAAGATTTGGTGCGAAAGGCGGTGTTGTTGATGGCGTAGGAGAAAGCGTTTCTCCAACAGATGCATTTTACTTAGGTGGAAATAGTTTAAAAGGATTTGCTTATGGCGGCATTGGACCAAGAACAATATCAACCAGTACAGGTAATGCACTAAATGGAAGTGCGGTTGGTGGAAAAAGATATTATGTTGGAGATGCTGAAATTAAATTTCCTTTAGGATTACCAAAAGAATATGGTATATATGGTAGCTTTTTCATAAATGCAGGAACTTTAACGGGAGTTGATTCCAGTCTTACATTAGATAAAAATAAAGTTGAAGATAGCGGCTCTTTGAGATCTGCTGCAGGTTTTTCACTTTCTTGGAGATCTCCAATAGGACCAATAAGTTTTGATTTTTCAAAAGTCTTGAGAAAAGAAGATTATGATGAAGCTCAAAATTTTGCGTTTAGCTTTGGAAGCAGTTTTTAAATAATACGAGCTCATTATAATTTGCTAGTCCTTATCCTTCGCCAATGGGTGCAGTGTATTAACTATATTTTTTAACTTCTCATCAGCAACATGCGTATAAATTTGTGTTGTAGAAATATCGGAATGCCCCAATAATTCCTGAATTACCCTTAGATCAGCGCCTCTTTGTAAAATATGGGTTGCAAATGAATGTCTAATTACATGTGGATGGACTTTATCTGGACTAATATTATTTCTTATTGCTAATTGTTTTAAGTTTAATGCAAAAATTTGTCTTGCAATGTGGTTGTCTTTTTTAAATTTTACTTTTGTATCTTTTTTATTTTTTGAAAAAGTCGCCATTGTGCTCCAGAGCCATTCTGATTTTTTGTTTTGCAATAAATTTTCTCTTAGATTTAAATATTTTATCAAGGCATCTTTTGCTGTTTTATTGATGGGAACTATTCTTTCTTTATTGCCTTTGCCTTTTATTATTAAAAAATCGTCTATCGTATAAAATCCATCTTTTCTATATTTTTTTTGAATATCTGATATTTTTAATTCAACTAATTCCGATACTCTAAGGCCTGATGCATAAAGTAATTCAAGCATCGTGTAAAATTGAATTCCGTAATTGCTAGTGTCTTTTTTTGCTTCATTTAGCATTATTTTAACTTCATCTTCGCTTAAAACTTGAGGAACATCGTTTTGGATTTTTGGGTGCTCTAATAATGTTGCTGGATTTTCGGTTATAATTTCTTCTAATTGTAAAAAATTAAAAAACTGTTTTATAGCGGAAATATGACGTGCCATTGTTGAAGGTGCAACGCCGTTTTTATATAAATTTTCTATATATTTTTTTAAATCTTTTGTCGTTATTTTTTTAATATCTAGTTCTTCTAAAAATAAAAATAAATCTTCCAAATCATTTTTATATGACAATAATGTATTTTTTGCGGAGCCTTTTTCTACTTTCAAGTTGTTTAAGAAATTGTCTAAATATATATTCATTAGGTCTACCGTAAATAAAGTTTTTTATTTATATTAATAATCATGTTTGTATTTGGTTATTTAAATTAGTCAAATTGTATTTGTCGAAAGTCCATTAAATTTTTAATTTCTTGTTTAATTCTTTATAATTTTGCAAAATACTTTCCACTTTTTCCCAATATTTTTTTGAATGATTTTTGTAAATAGTATGAACTAATTCGTGAACTACCAAATAATCTATTACTTGCTCTTCAAAAAAGATTATTTTCCAGTTAAAAGATAGGTCGTTTTTAAAATTGCAAGTTCCCCAAACGGTTTTTTGTTCTTTTATTGCAATTGTTCCATAGTTGAAATTGTATTGGCTTGCAAAATGTTGAACTCTATTGTTTATTACTTTAAAACACTCTTTTTTATACCACTCTTTGATAATTTCCTGCAATAGTTCTTTAGTCCAGTTTTTTGATATATTAACCAATAATTTATCATTGTTTATTTCACAAAACCCGCCGTCCTTTAATAGCTCGCTATCGTTTATAGCTAACTCAATATCTTTTCCCAAGAATAATACTTTGTCATTTTGTATTAATTGTCTCTTTGATTTTTTTCTTTCAAGTCTCTCAATCGTCCATTCTTTTCTTTTTTCCAATAAATCAAACAAAAATTTTTGAGAAACTTTTAATGGAGACATTATAGTGAGGGTGTCCCCGGTTATTCTAAAACCAATTGTTCGTTTTCTTTTTTTGGAATAGGTTATTTTATAATTAAATAAATTTTTGTAATTTCCTTCCATTCTAATCCTTCTTAATGGTGAGCATAATTCTTTTTTTGAAACCGCCCCGCTCTTTAAGTTTTTCTAATCTTTTTTTCTCAACATCTTTTATATCAATATTTTTAAAATCACAAATAGCATACAAAACTTCAAACACATCGCCCATTTCGGCAATTAATTCATCTTTATTTGCGGCTTCATAAAATTCACTTATTTCCTCAAATAGCTTGTCCTTCAATGAACTATAAAAATCGCTGTCGTTTGTCAAAATTTCAATATTTGGATTTTGAAATATTTCCGGAATTTTATCTCTAACTAATTTTTTCATATAATTTTACTCCCTAAATTTATCTTCAACCCATTTTTCTTTTACTTTAACAAACAAAAATAAATGGATTTTTCTATTTAAAAATTTGCTTAATTCTTCTCTAACTTCTATTCCGATCTGCTTAATTAATTGCCCTCTTTTTCCAAGGATTATTGATTTTTGATTTTCTTTTGTTATATAAATTATTTGTTGAATTTTTATATCTCCATTCTCAAACTCTTCCCATTTTTCAGTTTCTACATCAACTGAGTAGGGCAGCTCTTGGTCTAACTTTAAAAATAATTTTTCTCTAGTTATTTCAGACGCTAAAAATTTAATAGGCGCATCAGTAATTTCATCATCTTTGAATACCCAATCTCCGTCTTTAGCTTGGTCTAATAGATATTGTTTTAATTTATCAACGCCTTCTCCTGTTTTTGCAGAAATCATAAAAATTTCTTTAAAGCTTGGATAATAGTCTGTAATTTGTTTTGTCAATTCAAGAAGTTTTGGCTTTTTTACTGCGTCAACTTTGTTTAAAACTAAAATATTATTAATCTCTTTTTTCTTAAATTCATCAAGAATAATTTTTATCTTTTCTTTAAACCCTTCAGTAGCGTCAATTAATAGACATGTCAATTCCGCATCTCTTATTCCGCTCCAAGCGGTTTTTACAATTTTTCTTTCCAATAGTCTTGCTTTTTTTGGAATAAAAACACCAGGTGTATCAACAAAAATTATTTGAGTATTTCCATCAATAAATATTCCTCTAATTAAATCTCTAGTCGTTTGGACTTTTGGTGATATAATTGATACTTTCTCTCCAACAAAATAATTTGTTAATGTTGATTTGCCAGCATTTGGAGCTCCTGCTATTGCTACTGTTAATATTTTTTGTCCATTTTCCATATAATTCCTAAAAATTTAAATCCACAAATGTTGTTTGTCCTTTTTGAATTTCTATTTCTTTTTCAAAAACTTTCGAATTATTTTCTAAAATCACCAGCTTATATTTTCCACTATTCAAAACAGCTCCGCCAAATTGAATATTTGAAAATAAAGTTGCCCAATACCTTATATCAGCTTTTGATGTTTCGTTGGCTGTCTTTATAGCACCAGCAAACATGCTTAAGCCCAATACCTTGTAAAAATTGCCATCTTGGCTATAAACAGCATAAGCTGCAACAGCTCCAGCTGCATATTTTGCCGTAAGTCTCGCTATGATTTTAGTTCTCACTATTGTTAATTTATCATCTAGCGTTTTCTTTGCTATATCAGACATCGGTTCAACCATTGTTAAATTAGTTTCCGCAATTTTCGTTCCACTCAAATCAAATATTTGCGCCGTATATTTTTTAATATCCTCAGTTATATTGATTTCCGGTAGCTCTATAACCGCTTGCGGAATACCAGCCTCAGTTAGCATTACTACTCTTATCATTGCCTCCATGCCAGAATCAATTGAACCAAAAAGTGCTATAGGAATTGGTATTTTTATTTCTTTAACAGTTTTTGGAGCTACCAAATTATCTTTTACTAAAATAACCAAATTGTCCCTTTTAGACGAATTCAAGTTTTTTATATTTCTTTGCAAAAATTCTTGTAAATCTTTTGCATATTGTGTTTCGCTTATATAATTTTTTTTCAACTCTTGATATGATAAATTAGGCAATTTTTTAAAATCGTCATTAAATTCTTTATGTTTATTATTGAAAGTTGGATACATATTATAATTCTTCAACAACACATCATTTCCGTCTTTATATAATTGCAAGGCTATTTGTCTATTAGCAGAATCGCCAAACTCACTATGTATGAAACCTCCCCAAGTTTTTGCCACTATATCATTTTTATATACAGGTTCACCGCCAGTTTCGCCTTGGTATGATTTTAATAATGAATCCCATTCAATTATAGCGCTTCTTGCATAATTTAGGTGAAAAGTTTTTTCATTGTCTGATAATATTTTTTTCTCAACCTTTAGATTATTTTCATCTAAATATTCCTCATAGAACCCCTGCTGGTAGAGATTATAGTTAATTAACGACAAATAAAATCTAATCATGGATCTTTCATATTTTTCGCCATAATAATTATCCATATTCTCATCCCATATACTTGCAGTTTTTTTGCTTATGCTAATAGTATATAAATCATCACTAATATTTTTTGCATTTTCAAAAGATTTCAATGCTTGATAGTATTCTCCTCTTAAATAGTAAACTGTTCCAATTTCAAGATATTTTAACAACAGAGAATTTTCGCCAGAACAAAATTTTTTTTGTTTTACGATTTTCATCGCTTCTTCATAATTTTTAGTTTTAATACTATTTGTTAGACTTGTTCTATCTTGTCTATCCTGCACGACAGAACCGCAAGAAGTAATTGTAAATAAAATTAAAAATAATAATAGAAATTTTTTCATAAACTATTGTCTTAATGAATTTATTGCTTTTTCATAATTTGAACTTCCAAAAATATAAGAGCCTGCAACTAAAACATTAGCTCCTGCATTTATAACGCTTTTAGCATTTGCATCATTTATACCGCCATCAACTTCTAAATCAATATTTTTGCCAGCTTTATCAATCATTTTTCTTATTTTTTCAATTTTTTTCAATTGGTTTGCAATAAATTTTTGACCGCCAAAACCTGGATTAACGGTCATAACCGTAATTAAATCCAAATCGTCAATAAGATATTCCAAAACACTCTCACATGTTGAAGGATTTAAAACAATTCCAGCCTTTTTGCCAAACGACTTAATTAATTGAATACTTCTGTTAAGATGTATAACCGCTTCGTATTGTATAGATATAATATCTGCCCCAGCCTTTGCGAAATCTTCAATATAAAAATCAGGATTTTCAATCATCAAGTGAACATCAAAAACTTTGTCAGTGCATTTTCTTATATCCTTAACAACTTTTGCACCAAATGTTAAATTTGGAACAAAATGTCCATCCATTACATCAATATGAATATAATCAGCTCCGGCCTTGCCAATATTTATAACTTCTTCTCCAAGTTTTGAAAAATCGGCAGATAAAATAGACGGTGAAATTTTTACTGTTGTCATATTGCAAGTATAATTTTTCTTCCTCCAGTGTAGAATTAGATAATTATTTTTCAAGAATTATTTGAATTTATCTTGGATAATTATGCACTTTAAGACTTTGGGTAGCCACCTTTGTCAACGTAGCATAGAATCTAACAACGTTTTTAAAATATAAATAATTTTAAAAGAAAAATTTTACACCAAAATCAATATTTTGTGATTGATAATTATACTTTTGTTTAGTTTTTATAAAAACAGGATCTTCATATATAATTCCATTAAAGGCATATGCATCAACTATTCTGGTAAATGTTTGTTCCATTTCTTTCGCATATACTCCTCTATAACCTAAATAGATTGCTGCAATGCCGTCTGAAATTGGATAAGATAAACCAATCATTATTTGTGCTCCCGGAACAGTGCTTCTATCATCTGTTTGCAAATTAGACATATCACCTGATACCATACCAACACCAAAACCAACATATGGCTTGATTGGAGATTTTGCATTTGTTTTTTCAAATATAAAATTTAACATATATGTTTTAACAGAAAATTCAACTAATGGAAAATTATTATTTGTCAAATAAGTTTTTGTAATTCCAGATATAGTCCCAGTAGTTATTATTGCATTTGTTTGCAAATATTGATTAAATACATTTGGGCCAACTTTTGCGAAATCCTTTCCAAAATTACTGTTTTCAAATGTTGCCTCTGAATATTCAAATTCAATTCTTATTCCGTTTCTCCAATATAAACCTAATGAAGTAAAAAAGTTAAAACTATTGTCAAACTCCCATTTTTCATTTTTATTGTAATATGGAGTATCAATATTTGCCTCAGCTCTCATATTTGTGTTTCTTGCCATGCTATATCTACCGCCAGCGCCAAGATAAAGCCTTATATCTTTTAATCTAACTTCTTCAACACCTTCTGTATTATTTAGTTTTCCTTTATATTGTTTTGGTATTTCAACCGTTTCAGAATAATTAATACTCTTTAATTTATCCTTTTCCTCTTCATTTAATTGTTTTATTTCCAAATCATATGGAGTAGCTAGTTTTACTGCGCTGTTTGCAGCATAAAACGGCAGCAAACACAAAAACAAAACAAAAAATATTTTATATAATTTCATACCAAATAAGTAAAACCTTGATAGCATGATATTAAATAAAATATTATTTTCAATATATTTTATAAAAAATAATCTAGAATTACTAATTATTTCAATAAAACTAGAAAATGTTTCTTTTTTCCAACTGATAATTTAAACTCATTAAGTTTTGAAACATCAAAATTTTCATCTTCAATTTTTTCGTCATTTGTTTTAACGCCACCACCTCTAATAAGTTTTTTTGCTTCTCCGTTTGAATTTGCAAACTCTAAATTTTTTAATACTTGAAATAATAATTTCTCATTATTTTTATATTCAATTTTTGGTAAATTATCATTTGACTTATTTTCAAAAATTTCTTGAGCTTGCTTGCTGGCTGCTATAGCATTTTCCTCTCCATGACAAAGTTTTGTTGCTTCAAAAGCCAATATTTTTTTAGCTTCATTAATATCCCCTTGCATAATTTTACCAATATCATTTATGCTTAAGTCTGTATAAACTAATAAAAGCTTTGAAACTTCCTCATCATTAATATTTCTAAACCACTGAAAATATTCATAAGGACTTATCATATTTTCATCAAGCCAAACGGCATTTCCTTCTGATTTGCCAAACTTTTTGCCATTTCTGTCTAGTAATAAAGATGTTGAAAGTCCAAGAACCTCTGTTCTTTTGCCTTCTTCAACATCGCCTTTGGCGAATTGTAGTTTTCTGACAAGCTCTACACCGGCTACAACATTTCCCCATTGATCTGCACCGCATAATTGTAATGTGCAACCATATTTTTTATATAGATAATAAAAATCATAAGCCTGTAAAATCATATAATTAAACTCCAAAAAACTCATATGTTCGGTTTTCTCAAGTCTTTGTTTTACGGATTCAAAAGTGAGCATTCTGTTAACTGAAATATGGGGGGCTATATCTCTTAACAAATTAAGATAATTCATATCTTTCCACCAATCGTAGTTGTCAACTAAAACTGCATCAGTAGGGCTATCTCCAAATTTAATAAACTTTTCTATTGTTTTTTTGATACCTAATTTATTTGCATCTATTGCTTCAGGTGTTAACATTGGTCTTGTTTTGTCTTTGCCACTTGGATCACCAATCATGCCAGTTGCTCCACCCAATAAAATTATAGGTTTATTTCCGCATTTTTGAAATAATCTAATTAGCATAATCGAATATAAGTGCCCAGTATGTATTGATTTTCCAGTAGGGTCTGTTCCCCAGTAAGCAATTACAGGCATACCAGCAGATAATTGTTTATCCAATTCTTCCAGGTTGGTACACTGATTTATGAAGCCTCTTGCTTCACATTCTTGTAAAAATTTTGATTTAAAATTACTTGTCATGACTTAAACTATCTACGATTATTTGTTGGTTTCTTTATTGAACTGGTTGGCACGCCTATATTGTTAATTTTTGGCTGTTCTCCATTAATATTTTGCGGCTTATTTACATTATTATTTTCTATTGGAGCTTCATTATTTATAGTTCCTTGAGATTTAACCTCGCCATTGTTATTAGTTTCTTGAGGTTGAGTTTCACTATTTTTATTATCTTGATTTATATCTATATCCTTTGTCTCAATTAAAATTCCCAATATAGATTTTTTTTGATAATTTGGATCCTCTTTTGTTTTTTCAACCTGCATTTCATTTATAAGATTTATTTCCTCTTTTACTATAGTCAAAGGCTTATCATTTAACATATCGCCAGTAATAACTTTTAACATAACGTCTGGATTTTCAACCATTCCATTTTTTGCACTATCTCCAGATTTAATTTTATCAACATGTTCCATACCAGAAATTACTCTGCCGAATATACTATATTGATTATCTAATTCAGGAAAGAATTCACCTGTTATAATGAAGAATTGGCTATTTGCACTATTTGGATCAGAGCTTCTTGCCATTGATAATGTTCCTCTTATATGGTGTTCATTATTAAATTCAGCATATACTCTTCCCAATCTGCTTCCACCTCTTCCTGTTCCAGTTGGATCTCCAGTTTGAGCCATAAAGCCACTTATTGCCCTATGAAATTTAACATTGTCATAAAATCCCTCTTTAGTCAATGTTTTAATTCTTTGAACGTGCATTGGAGCAATATCAGGAAAAAGTTCTGCAATTACAATGCCATCTTTTAGTTCTATATATAAAGTATTTTTAGGTTCTGGATCTTTCTTTTCCAAAGTTGCCTGATTAGTTTCATCAACTTGAAAATCAATAGCAAACGAATTTAAGCTAAAAATCAATATAAAAAAAGGCAATAGTAATTTTTTAAACATTTTAATAGATATTTATTTTCATAAATAAAAAATAGTAAGTAGGATTAAAAAATCAAGAGTTTATTAAAATAAGTATATTTCTTAATAAAAATTTTTCTTGTCTTTTTTCACAATATCAATAAAATACTATAGACTTAAGAGGAAAATAAAATGGTTAAATTTAGTTTAGAATTTTTACAAGAAAAAGACGAAGCAAATAATGGCAACGCAAGGCTAGGCATTTTGCATACAGCTCATGGCGACATTCATACTCCATGTTTTATGCCAGTTGGAACCGTTGCAACAATGAAGGCTATGCATTTTGACCAACTTAAAGAAACCGGCGCAGAAATTATGCTGTGCAACACATATCATCTAATGATACAGGATAGATATAACACAATTGCCAAAATGGGCGGGCTGCATAAATTTATGAATTGGGACAAGCCAATTTTGACAGATTGCGGCGGATTTCAAGCCATGTCATTAAGCAGCTTAAACAAAATTACGGAAAAAGCATGTACTTTTAGATGCCATTTATCAGGCCAAAAGCATGAATTGACGCCAGAATTTTCAATGGAAATTCAGCACAAACTTGACACAGACATCACAATGGCGCTTGATGAATGCGTCCGACAGCCTGCTGATTATAAATACACAAAAAGGGCAATGGAAAGAAGTTTAAGATGGGCTCAAAGAAGCAAAGATGCTTTTATTAAACGAGATGGCTACGGAATTTACGGCATAGTCCAAGGTGGCGCCGATAAAGAACTTAGAACTACATCAATTGAAGGCCTTAAAGCAATAGATTTTGATGGCTATGCAATAGGCGGTGATTTATCTATCAATGATGGTTGGGAATTAATGTTTTCAGTTTTGGATTATTTAACTCCAATGATGCCAGAGGACAGGCCAAGATATTTAATGGGCGTAGGAAAGCCTATTGATATAGTCGGCTCAGTATTTAGAGGCGTAGATCAGTTTGACTGCGTTATGCCTGCCAGAAGCGGACGAAACGGCCAAGCTTTTATAAAAGGCGGAACTATAAACATAAAAAATTCAAAATACAAATATGATGATTCTCCAATAGACGAAAATTGTAATTGCAGGGCCTGCAGACAACACTCAAAAGCTTATTTGCACCACCTATTCAAAGCTGATGAAATATTAGGCGCAATGTTGCTCACAGAGCATAACACAATGTATTATCAAGATTTAATGAAGGATATTAGACAAGCAATTAAGGAACATAGATATAAAAAATTCGTAGAAGAATTTATGAAAACAAAACTAATAAGCTAATATTTTTTAACAAATTATTAATTAATCTGCGGCTTCCCTTTGTAAACTGTGTTGACGGCTACAGAACAACTTAAATGGAACTATAACAATCGCATAAACATCCATAAAGAACAAAGAAATTATCTACAATTATTTCAAAAACTTTTCAAATCAAATATTTATTTGAATACAAACCCTCTCAAAAACTCTTGAATAGGCAAAGCCTTTTTTCCTTCTCTTTGTAAAACTAACGGTTTTAAAACGCCGTTATTGCATTTTATTGAAAAATTGATTTTATCAACAATATCGCCATTTTTAAAATTGTCGTTTGCAACAGTCTTAGAAAATTCGGCTTTTAAAATTTTTATCCTTTCGCCATTATATTCGAAATAAGTTCCAACCGTTGAACCCAAAGTTCTTATCAGTAAATCAATTTTCTCAATGTCTTGATTGAAATCAATTTTGCCTTCCTCTTTTTCTATTTTTTTTGCATAAATAAGTCCTTTTTCACCTTGTGCACTTCCAATAACTTTTCCTGTTTTTTCAATTTTGTTGAGACATTCAAGCATTAAATCTGCACCGTCTATAGATAATTTATCATGCAAATTTTCTAAAGTCGTCGCATTTGTAATTTCCATTTCTTTGCAAGCTAAAATATCGCCGTCGTCAAGCCCTTCGCCCAAAACTATTATACAAACTCCGGTTTTTTTATCACCGCTCATTAAAGCTCTTTGCATAGGCGAAGCACCTCTCCATCTTGGCAGCAGCGATGGGTGAATATTTATGCAGCCAAATTTTGCAATGTTTAAAATTTCTTTTGGCAGCAGCAATCCGTAAGCGACAACTACAAAAATGTCTGCGTTAAAGCTTTTTAATTTTTCCCATTCTTCTGGTTTTTTTAATGTTTTTGGAGTGAAAACTTGCAAGCCGAGTTTCAAGGCCTCATTGTGAATTGGAGTATTTTGCAGCTTCATTCCTCTGCCCTGCTCTTTAGGCTCTCGTGTGTAAACTGCTACTATTTCGTGTTTTGAATTATATATTTGATGTAATGTGGATATGGCAAACTCTGGTGTTGCAAATAAAACTATTTTCATATTTTAAATTCCTCATATAATTTTTTGAATTTTTCATTTAATAATGTATTTTCAAAATCCAATGTAAAATATTTCTTATTTAATTCATCAAAATTATATTTATTCTGTATCTTTGCCAAAACCTCCTTAACTACGAAATCATCAGCAAAATCACTATTTTTAAGCAAATAAAATGCTAAGGCGCATTCTTCAATTTCACCTACGCATTCAAACGGTTTAAACTTGCTTAATCCAATTAGTTCTAAATAACCATCTAGCTGGCTTTTATCATTTAATAAATTCTTGCCAAAAATTTTTATTAATTTTTCTTTCTTGATAAAAGACGAAAGAATTAAAAAAACAAATCTACATTTATCACAGTTGCAGCACCATCTTTTAGGTTGCTCGTATTTAATTATTTTGAAGTTTTTATTGCAACTTGAGAAAACATTGCCATATTTTTTAATTTTTGAAAAAATTTCTGCAATTTGCAGCTCTGACATCGGTCTAAGCAATGAAAAATAATTAAATTTTGGGGTTATATATTTTTGAATAAAGTCGTGAATCATTTTTTCTGCTTCAAAACTCTTGCTCCACTGGTGATTAATTTCAATGCAATTATATATTGTATTTCCAATGTTTGCGGATTTTTCATTTGAAATAACAGTCGTATTACAGTTATAAATAATTCCAACGCAAACGGAAATAAAGGCAATTATTGATGTAATTGGAACGTGGCCATTATAGCCATAATATCTTTCTAAGTCCTTATTTAATTCTATTAGCAAAGGCGAAATTTTTCTTGTAATTAAAATATTTTCGCAACCAGATAATTCAACACATTTTTGAATTGGATCAGCGGTATTTACGGAAAATGTATATATTTTCTGATTAGGCAATTTTTTCGCCATCTCTAAACTCACAATGGAATCCTTGCCGCCGCCTATTGCGACAATAATATTGTCTTTTAATTCAATATTTGTGGGGTTTTGCTCCATGAGTGGATTCCCGCCTTCGCGGGAATCCAGTGGCTTGTCATTCCCGCGAAGGCGGGAATCCAGCGGCTTGTCATTCCCGCGAAGGCGGGAATCCAATATTTCTTTTATTTTATTGCAATCATCTCCAATTGGAAAATCAATGAGCTTTCTCAAATCCAAACTATTTTTATAAGAAAATTCACCCAAGCCTTTTAAATACAATATGTCAAAAAATTTCTTCTGGTCTTCATTTAATCTTAATGTTTTTATATTAATTTTTTCAGGCAAAAAGAATTTATAATAGCTTATTCCAGCTACTAAATGCAGATAGCTAAAAGCCAAATCCAAAACTTTTCTTTCATTTTTATTTAATTCTCTTAATTTCAATTTATTGGGATTAAAATTTAATTCCTCAACAAATTCAAACTTGTCATCAACATTGTAAAATAACTTTAAAATGCCGTTGTCATATTCATATTTTGAAAATGTAAATTCTTTATAACTCATATTATTTTTTTGGTAATATTCTTTTGCCTTTCAAATTAAAATTTTTGCAGAATTTTAACATATGATTTTTACTCAATAATTTTTTATCTATAACAATAGGCAGCTTATTCTTTTTAACGAATTGATTAAGAGAGAAAGATAAATCTTCTACTTTGACCAAACCCTCATAATCTTTTTTACTTCTTGATTTTTTAATCATAGGGAAATGGTAGCTGCAAACTTCAGAAAATATAATATCACGTTTAGAAACATCCAAATGCTCCACAACAATTTTTTTAGACTTGTCCCTATTTAATTCAAAATGCAAATCATTATTAAAAATTAGCCAATGGTCAGTATTTATTAAATACGGAGAATGTTTTATAAAATAAATATCCTTTCCATCATAATGTAAATTTAATATGCCAAAAACAACAGCGTCGTTTTCATTTCGTGGCAAATAAAACATTTTTTTCAATTTATCGGCTTCATAAGTTTGATCCGCATCTATTTTAATTAGCCACTCATTTTTAGGTATAAAACTTAATGCAGCATTATAGTATTCATGAATTTTTGATTGTTCATTTCCTTCTTCAAAATTTTTTGGATCGTTCAAGGGAAAAATTGTATGTGGACTTTTATATGGAATAAAACCAGGATGCAATTTGCAAAATTTCAATATATACTCTTCAGTTCCATCATCACAATCATTGAAAGCAATTACGCCTTTTTTAATAGCTGGTAATATACTATTTAAACAAGCTTCTATTGTCTTTATTTCGTTTTTAACTCTAATAAAAGCCCAAGGTTCAACTGGTTTTTTTCTGTTCCTTGTGCTTGTGTCTGTAATAGTTGTCGTAGTCATCTTCCTTCTAAATGCTTTCCTGGTTATTTTATTGGGAATAAACCAGCACAGAACAGAAACTAATTTTTTTTTTAATAAAGACATATAATTACTATATTTTTGATAACCTATCCAATATTGCATTAACAAAAGATGTGGCTTTTTCATCAAAATATTCTCCAGCTATATCTACATATTCATTTATAATGATTTTTTTATCTGTTTCTGTATATTTAAATTCAAACATAGCCAGCCTTAAAATAATTTTGATTAAACCATCTATCACATTGAATGTATATTTTCCTGTTAAATTTTCATTTAAAATTGCATCAATCGCATCAATATGCTTAACAGTTCCATAAATTAATTCGTTAAAAAACTCCATATTTATATTTTTTTTATATTCCTCGGCGTTTTCTTCAGAAAATTCCTCAGATATATAATAATTCTCTATAAAAGACTTCAAACTGTCTAAGTCTTCATTTTCTTTTATATCAAAAAAATAGGAAAATAATACTTGAGTAGCAAAAAACCTAGAAAAAGACTTCTTGTTTACTATTTTAGTTTCTTCCATTATTTTTTTCTTGTTTATTTATAAATATAATTTAGTCTAATATTATTAAGTGTTTTATAATATTCAACAGCCATGTTAAATAAATTCACATTATTCTTGCTATTGTTTGTTATGTGGATTGTAGCCTTATTCTTTTCACACGCCATAAATATTGCTTTAGTATTAGCCGGATTTTTAATCAGCATATTAATTACAATATTCGTTTTTAAGTCTTCAATAGTTAGTCAAAACACAAAATTCATGTTTTTACAGTTTGGATTTTATCAATATATATTTGGAAAATTAACTAATAACATAAAAAATGTATTTTTAATCTGTTCCAAATTTTATAAAAAAGGAACTCAATTTACATCAATATTAGACTACGTATTCTTAAACAAAGACTCAGATGCAGAATCAGTTTTAGTGGCAAATTTATTAACATTATTACCAGGAACAATTGGAATTTTAATGAAAAAAAGATATTTAATAGTTCATTCTCTGGACGAAAAATATTTTTCTCTAGCGGAAATGTATAATATTACGGTAGAAGTTGGAAAAATTGACGATGACAGTTTAATTTAATAGGTATAATATGACATTGATAAGTATTTGTTTATTTTTAATAATATCCGCAATAAGCATCGGTCAACTTTGCTCAGAAAAAGAATTTTTTAGCAAAATGCTTGTATTTTTCTATTTCATAACAAACTTTACAACTTTTATTTTATCATATTTTCTATTTTCAAACAAGTTTAGCTTCATCATAAGCATGATATTTCCATTAATAATTTTAAACACGGTTTTAGTTCTTTTATTCATAAAAGAAAAAATTAAAAGCGAGGCAAGATGGTAATTTTTGAAATTTTCTTAACAGCAATTGCGTGGATTTTTTTTATAGCTGGCTGCTACATAATTTTATCATGCTTTATAGGAATTTTAAGATTTAAAGATTTTTTTATTAAAATTCACGCAGTAAAAATATCAAACATTTACGGCGTTTCAGCAATATTATTCGCTCAAGCTTTAAGAAGCGTAGATATAGTCGTATTCATACAAATAATACTAATAATAATTCTAAATATTCTCATGACAATAACCACAATTCATGCCATTTGCAGAATTGCCTTAAACAACAATATCACACATGGCGGTTTTTCAAGAAGAAAATACAATGAAATGCTTGAGGAAAAGAAAAAGAAAGAGCAAGAAGAAGCCGCAAACAATTTAGAGAATGAAATAAACAAATAATTTAAAATGTCAAATCTTCCAAATGTAAAAGGCCAAATCTTATTAAATTCAAGTCTCGCAAAATATAGTTGGTTTCAAGTAGGCGGAAATGCAGACATTATTTTTAAACCAAAAGATATTGACGATTTAAAATCATTTTTATTGCAAATTGATAAAAAAATACCAGTAATTGTTATTGGCGGCGGCTCAAATCTTTTAATAAGAGACAAAGGCTTCAAAGGTGCAGTAATTATTTTAAAGGATATTTTTAATAGCATAAATTTAAAAGATAATCAATTAGAAATTGGCTCAGGAACTCTAAATTCAAAAATATATCAATTCGCAAAAGAAAACGAAATAAGCGGTTATGAATTTTTAGGCACAATACCCGGAACAATTGGCGGAGCAGTTAGAGGAAATGCCGGATGTTATGGCTCTGAAATCAAAGACTTTTTAATCTCAATTGAAGCGGTGGATTTAAACGGAAAAATTCACAATTTCACAAATGATGACTGTAAGTTTGAATACAGAAAAAACAACCTGCCGAGCGATTTAATTTTTACAAAAATAATTTTAAAAATCGGCGCAAAGAAACCAAAAGACGAAATTGAAAAAATACATCTAGAATTTCAAGAAAAAAGATTAGCATCACAACCGCATGGAGTTAGAACATGCGGCTCAACATTTAAAAATCCACAGGAAAAACCGGCATGGAAAATAATTCAGGAATTAGGCTATCAAAATATAGAAATCAACGGTGCAAAAATGTCAGAAAAACACGCTAATTTTATGGTAAATACAGGAACAGCAACAGCAACTGACTTGGAAAATTTAGGAAATCTCATAATTAAAGAGGCCAAAGAAAAGCTAAATATAAAACTAGAGTGGGAAATTAAAATTATTGGAGAAAAATAATTTCCTCTCTCAGCAAGGCATATAATCAAAATTAATAAATAAACATTTGACAAATAATATAAGAAAATTAATAATTAAATTGCCTACGGGCAAAGTGATGGCTTCATACGCCAGAACCCAATTAAATTAGTCTGCAGGCTTTTGTTATATCTAACGATATAGCGGAGGCTTGCGGTTATAATAGATTACTTTGTAGTCTAAAAGACTGTAAGGGCTGATT
>CAZBNS010000019.1:0-24055 GCA_964493475.1 uncultured Rhizobiaceae bacterium
TTTAGACTACAAAGTAATCTATTATAACCGCAAGCCTCCGCTATATCGTTAGATATAACAAAAGCCTGCAGACTAATTTAATTGGGTTCTGGCGTATGAAGCCATCACTTTGCCCGTAGGCAATTTAATTATTAATTTTCTTATATTATTTGTCAAATGTTTATTTATTAATTTTGATTATATGCCTTGCTGAGAGAGGAAATTATTTTTCTCCAATAATTTTAATTTCCCACTCTAGTTTTATATTTAGCTTTTCTTTGGCCTCTTTAATTATGAGATTTCCTAAATTTTCCAAGTCAGTTGCTGTTGCTGTTCCTGTATTTACCATAAAATTAGCGTGTTTTTCTGACATTTTTGCACCGTTGATTTCTATATTTTGATAGCCTAATTCCTGAATTATTTTCCATGCCGGTTTTTCCTGTGGATTTTTAAATGTTGAGCCGCATGTTCTAACTCCATGCGGTTGTGATGCTAATCTTTTTTCTTGAAATTCTAGATGTATTTTTTCAATTTCGTCTTTTGGTTTCTTTGCGCCGATTTTTAAAATTATTTTTGTAAAAATTAAATCGCTCGGCAGGTTGTTTTTTCTGTATTCAAACTTACAGTCATCATTTGTGAAATTGTGAATTTTTCCGTTTAAATCCACCGCTTCAATTGAGATTAAAAAGTCTTTGATTTCAGAGCCATAACATCCGGCATTTCCTCTAACTGCTCCGCCAATTGTTCCGGGTATTGTGCCTAAAAATTCATAACCGCTTATTTCGTTTTCTTTTGCGAATTGATATATTTTTGAATTTAGAGTTCCTGAGCCAATTTCTAATTGATTATCTTTTAAATTTATGCTATTAAAAATATCCTTTAAAATAATTACTGCACCTTTGAAGCCTTTGTCTCTTATTAAAAGATTTGAGCCGCCGCCAATAACAATTACTGGTATTTTTTTATCAATTTGCAATAAAAATGATTTTAAATCGTCAATATCTTTTGGTTTAAAAATAATGTCTGCATTTCCGCCTACTTGAAACCAACTATATTTTGCGAGACTTGAATTTAATAAGATTTGGCCTTTTACATTTGGAAGATTTGACATTTTAAATTATTTGTTTATTTCATTCTCTAAATTGTTTGCGGCTTCTTCTTGCTCTTTCTTTTTCTTTTCCTCAAGCATTTCATTGTATTTTCTTCTTGAAAAACCGCCATGTGTGATATTGTTGTTTAAGGCAATTCTGCAAATGGCATGAATTGTGGTTATTGTCATGAGAATATTTAGAATTATTATTAGTATTATTTGTATGAATACGACTATATCTACGCTTCTTAAAGCTTGAGCGAATAATATTGCTGAAACGCCGTAAATGTTTGATATTTTTACTGCGTGAATTTTAATAAAAAAATCTTTAAATCTTAAAATTCCTATAAAGCATGATAAAATTATGTAGCAGCCAGCTATAAAAAAAATCCACGCAATTGCTGTTAAGAAAATTTCAAAAATTACCATCTTGCCTCGCTTTTAATTTTTTCTTTTATGAATAAAAGAACTAAAACCGTGTTTAAAATTATTAATGGAAATATCATGCTTATGATGAAGCTAAACTTGTTTGAAAATAGAAAATATGATAAAATAAAAGTTGTAAAGTTTGTTATGAAATAGAAAAATACAAGCATTTTGCTAAAAAATTCTTTTTCTGAGCAAAGTTGACCGATGCTTATTGCGGATATTATTAAAAATAAACAAATACTTATCAATGTCATATTATACCTATTAAATTAAACTGTCATCGTCAATTTTTCCAACTTCTACCGTAATATTATACATTTCCGCTAGAGAAAAATATTTTTCGTCCAGAGAATGAACTATTAAATATCTTTTTTTCATTAAAATTCCAATTGTTCCTGGTAATAATGTTAATAAATTTGCCACTAAAACTGATTCTGCATCTGAGTCTTTGTTTAAGAATACGTAGTCTAATATTGATGTAAATTGAGTTCCTTTTTTATAAAATTTGGAACAGATTAAAAATACATTTTTTATGTTATTAGTTAATTTTCCAAATATATATTGATAAAATCCAAACTGTAAAAACATGAATTTTGTGTTTTGACTAACTATTGAAGACTTAAAAACGAATATTGTAATTAATATGCTGATTAAAAATCCGGCTAATACTAAAGCAATATTTATGGCGTGTGAAAAGAATAAGGCTACAATCCACATAACAAACAATAGCAAGAATAATGTGAATTTATTTAACATGGCTGTTGAATATTATAAAACACTTAATAATATTAGACTAAATTATATTTATAAATAAACAAGAAAAAAATAATGGAAGAAACTAAAATAGTAAACAAGAAGTCTTTTTCTAGGTTTTTTGCTACTCAAGTATTATTTTCCTATTTTTTTGATATAAAAGAAAATGAAGACTTAGACAGTTTGAAGTCTTTTATAGAGAATTATTATATATCTGAGGAATTTTCTGAAGAAAACGCCGAGGAATATAAAAAAAATATAAATATGGAGTTTTTTAACGAATTAATTTATGGAACTGTTAAGCATATTGATGCGATTGATGCAATTTTAAATGAAAATTTAACAGGAAAATATACATTCAATGTGATAGATGGTTTAATCAAAATTATTTTAAGGCTGGCTATGTTTGAATTTAAATATACAGAAACAGATAAAAAAATCATTATAAATGAATATGTAGATATAGCTGGAGAATATTTTGATGAAAAAGCCACATCTTTTGTTAATGCAATATTGGATAGGTTATCAAAAATATAGTAATTATATGTCTTTATTAAAAAAAAAATTAGTTTCTGTTCTGTGCTGGTTTATTCCCAATAAAATAACCAGGAAAGCATTTAGAAGGAAGATGACTACGACAACTATTACAGACACAAGCACAAGGAACAGAAAAAAACCAGTTGAACCTTGGGCTTTTATTAGAGTTAAAAACGAAATAAAGACAATAGAAGCTTGTTTAAATAGTATATTACCAGCTATTAAAAAAGGCGTAATTGCTTTCAATGATTGTGATGATGGAACTGAAGAGTATATATTGAAATTTTGCAAATTGCATCCTGGTTTTATTCCATATAAAAGTCCACATACAATTTTTCCCTTGAACGATCCAAAAAATTTTGAAGAAGGAAATGAACAATCAAAAATTCATGAATACTATAATGCTGCATTAAGTTTTATACCTAAAAATGAGTGGCTAATTAAAATAGATGCGGATCAAACTTATGAAGCCGATAAATTGAAAAAAATGTTTTATTTGCCACGAAATGAAAACGACGCTGTTGTTTTTGGCATATTAAATTTACATTATGATGGAAAGGATATTTATTTTATAAAACATTCTCCGTATTTAATAAATACTGACCATTGGCTAATTTTTAATAATGATTTGCATTTTGAATTAAATAGGGACAAGTCTAAAAAAATTGTTGTGGAGCATTTGGATGTTTCTAAACGTGATATTATATTTTCTGAAGTTTGCAGCTACCATTTCCCTATGATTAAAAAATCAAGAAGTAAAAAAGATTATGAGGGTTTGGTCAAAGTAGAAGATTTATCTTTCTCTCTTAATCAATTCGTTAAAAAGAATAAGCTGCCTATTGTTATAGATAAAAAATTATTGAGTAAAAATCATATGTTAAAATTCTGCAAAAATTTTAATTTGAAAGGCAAAAGAATATTACCAAAAAAATAATATGAGTTATAAAGAATTTACATTTTCAAAATATGAATATGACAACGGCATTTTAAAGTTATTTTACAATGTTGATGACAAGTTTGAATTTGTTGAGGAATTAAATTTTAATCCCAATAAATTGAAATTAAGAGAATTAAATAAAAATGAAAGAAAAGTTTTGGATTTGGCTTTTAGCTATCTGCATTTAGTAGCTGGAATAAGCTATTATAAATTCTTTTTGCCTGAAAAAATTAATATAAAAACATTAAGATTAAATGAAGACCAGAAGAAATTTTTTGACATATTGTATTTAAAAGGCTTGGGTGAATTTTCTTATAAAAATAGTTTGGATTTGAGAAAGCTCATTGATTTTCCAATTGGAGATGATTGCAATAAAATAAAAGAAATATTGGATTCCCGCCTTCGCGGGAATGACAAGCCGCTGGATTCCCGCCTTCGCGGGAATGACAAGCCACTGGATTCCCGCGAAGGCGGGAATCCACTCATGGAGCAAAACCCCACAAATATTGAATTAAAAGACAATATTATTGTCGCAATAGGCGGCGGCAAGGATTCCATTGTGAGTTTAGAGATGGCGAAAAAATTGCCTAATCAGAAAATATATACATTTTCCGTAAATACCGCTGATCCAATTCAAAAATGTGTTGAATTATCTGGTTGCGAAAATATTTTAATTACAAGAAAAATTTCGCCTTTGCTAATAGAATTAAATAAGGACTTAGAAAGATATTATGGCTATAATGGCCACGTTCCAATTACATCAATAATTGCCTTTATTTCCGTTTGCGTTGGAATTATTTATAACTGTAATACGACTGTTATTTCAAATGAAAAATCCGCAAACATTGGAAATACAATATATAATTGCATTGAAATTAATCACCAGTGGAGCAAGAGTTTTGAAGCAGAAAAAATGATTCACGACTTTATTCAAAAATATATAACCCCAAAATTTAATTATTTTTCATTGCTTAGACCGATGTCAGAGCTGCAAATTGCAGAAATTTTTTCAAAAATTAAAAAATATGGCAATGTTTTCTCAAGTTGCAATAAAAACTTCAAAATAATTAAATACGAGCAACCTAAAAGATGGTGCTGCAACTGTGATAAATGTAGATTTGTTTTTTTAATTCTTTCGTCTTTTATCAAGAAAGAAAAATTAATAAAAATTTTTGGCAAGAATTTATTAAATGATAAAAGCCAGCTAGATGGTTATTTAGAACTAATTGGATTAAGCAAGTTTAAACCGTTTGAATGCGTAGGTGAAATTGAAGAATGCGCCTTAGCATTTTATTTGCTTAAAAATAGTGATTTTGCTGATGATTTCGTAGTTAAGGAGGTTTTGGCAAAGATACAGAATAAATATAATTTTGATGAATTAAATAAGAAATATTTTACATTGGATTTTGAAAATACATTATTAAATGAAAAATTCAAAAAATTATATGAGGAATTTAAAATATGAAAATAGTTTTATTTGCAACACCAGAGTTTGCCATATCCACATTACATCAAATATATAATTCAAAACACGAAATAGTAGCAGTTTACACACGAGAGCCTAAAGAGCAGGGCAGAGGAATGAAGCTGCAAAATACTCCAATTCACAATGAGGCCTTGAAACTCGGCTTGCAAGTTTTCACTCCAAAAACATTAAAAAAACCAGAAGAATGGGAAAAATTAAAAAGCTTTAACGCAGACATTTTTGTAGTTGTCGCTTACGGATTGCTGCTGCCAAAAGAAATTTTAAACATTGCAAAATTTGGCTGCATAAATATTCACCCATCGCTGCTGCCAAGATGGAGAGGTGCTTCGCCTATGCAAAGAGCTTTAATGAGCGGTGATAAAAAAACCGGAGTTTGTATAATAGTTTTGGGCGAAGGGCTTGACGACGGCGATATTTTAGCTTGCAAAGAAATGGAAATTACAAATGCGACGACTTTAGAAAATTTGCATGATAAATTATCTATAGACGGTGCAGATTTAATGCTTGAATGTCTCAACAAAATTGAAAAAACAGGAAAAGTTATTGGAAGTGCACAAGGTGAAAAAGGACTTATTTATGCAAAAAAAATAGAAAAAGAGGAAGGCAAAATTGATTTCAATCAAGACATTGAGAAAATTGATTTACTGATAAGAACTTTGGGTTCAACGGTTGGAACTTATTTCGAATATAATGGCGAAAGGATAAAAATTTTAAAAGCCGAATTTTCTAAGACTGTTGCAAACGACAATTTTAAAAATGGCGATATTGTTGATAAAATCAATTTTTCAATAAAATGCAATAACGGCGTTTTAAAACCGTTAGTTTTACAAAGAGAAGGAAAAAAGGCTTTGCCTATTCAAGAGTTTTTGAGAGGGTTTGTATTCAAATAAATATTTGATTTGAAAAGTTTTTGAAATAATTGTAGATAATTTCTTTGTTCTTTATGGATGTTTATGCGATTGTTATAGTTCCATTTAAGTTGTTCTGTAGCCGTCAACACAGTTTACAAAGGGAAGCCGCAGATTAATTAATAATTTGTTAAAAAATATTAGCTTATTAGTTTTGTTTTCATAAATTCTTCTACGAATTTTTTATATCTATGTTCCTTAATTGCTTGTCTAATATCCTTCATTAAATCTTGATAATACATTGTGTTATGCTCTGTGAGCAACATTGCGCCTAATATTTCATCAGCTTTGAATAGGTGGTGCAAATAAGCTTTTGAGTGTTGTCTGCAGGCCCTGCAATTACAATTTTCGTCTATTGGAGAATCATCATATTTGTATTTTGAATTTTTTATGTTTATAGTTCCGCCTTTTATAAAAGCTTGGCCGTTTCGTCCGCTTCTGGCAGGCATAACGCAGTCAAACTGATCTACGCCTCTAAATACTGAGCCGACTATATCAATAGGCTTTCCTACGCCCATTAAATATCTTGGCCTGTCCTCTGGCATCATTGGAGTTAAATAATCCAAAACTGAAAACATTAATTCCCAACCATCATTGATAGATAAATCACCGCCTATTGCATAGCCATCAAAATCTATTGCTTTAAGGCCTTCAATTGATGTAGTTCTAAGTTCTTTATCGGCGCCACCTTGGACTATGCCGTAAATTCCGTAGCCATCTCGTTTAATAAAAGCATCTTTGCTTCTTTGAGCCCATCTTAAACTTCTTTCCATTGCCCTTTTTGTGTATTTATAATCAGCAGGCTGTCGGACGCATTCATCAAGCGCCATTGTGATGTCTGTGTCAAGTTTGTGCTGAATTTCCATTGAAAATTCTGGCGTCAATTCATGCTTTTGGCCTGATAAATGGCATCTAAAAGTACATGCTTTTTCCGTAATTTTGTTTAAGCTGCTTAATGACATGGCTTGAAATCCGCCGCAATCTGTCAAAATTGGCTTGTCCCAATTCATAAATTTATGCAGCCCGCCCATTTTGGCAATTGTGTTATATCTATCCTGTATCATTAGATGATATGTGTTGCACAGCATAATTTCTGCGCCGGTTTCTTTAAGTTGGTCAAAATGCATAGCCTTCATTGTTGCAACGGTTCCAACTGGCATAAAACATGGAGTATGAATGTCGCCATGAGCTGTATGCAAAATGCCTAGCCTTGCGTTGCCATTATTTGCTTCGTCTTTTTCTTGTAAAAATTCTAAACTAAATTTAACCATTTTATTTTCCTCTTAAGTCTATAGTATTTTATTGATATTGTGAAAAAAGACAAGAAAAATTTTTATTAAGAAATATACTTATTTTAATAAACTCTTGATTTTTTAATCCTACTTACTATTTTTTATTTATGAAAATAAATATCTATTAAAATGTTTAAAAAATTACTATTGCCTTTTTTTATATTGATTTTTAGCTTAAATTCGTTTGCTATTGATTTTCAAGTTGATGAAACTAATCAGGCAACTTTGGAAAAGAAAGATCCAGAACCTAAAAATACTTTATATATAGAACTAAAAGATGGCATTGTAATTGCAGAACTTTTTCCTGATATTGCTCCAATGCACGTTCAAAGAATTAAAACATTGACTAAAGAGGGATTTTATGACAATGTTAAATTTCATAGGGCAATAAGTGGCTTTATGGCTCAAACTGGAGATCCAACTGGAACAGGAAGAGGTGGAAGCAGATTGGGAAGAGTATATGCTGAATTTAATAATGAACACCATATAAGAGGAACATTATCAATGGCAAGAAGCTCTGATCCAAATAGTGCAAATAGCCAATTCTTCATTATAACAGGTGAATTCTTTCCTGAATTAGATAATCAATATAGTATATTCGGCAGAGTAATTTCTGGTATGGAACATGTTGATAAAATTAAATCTGGAGATAGTGCAAAAAATGGAATGGTTGAAAATCCAGACGTTATGTTAAAAGTTATTACTGGCGATATGTTAAATGATAAGCCTTTGACTATAGTAAAAGAGGAAATAAATCTTATAAATGAAATGCAGGTTGAAAAAACAAAAGAGGATCCAAATTATCAAAAAAAATCTATATTGGGAATTTTAATTGAGACAAAGGATATAGATATAAATCAAGATAATAAAAATAGTGAAACTCAACCTCAAGAAACTAATAACAATGGCGAGGTTAAATCTCAAGGAACTATAAATAATGAAGCTCCAATAGAAAATAATAATGTAAATAAGCCGCAAAATATTAATGGAGAACAGCCAAAAATTAACAATATAGGCGTGCCAACCAGTTCAATAAAGAAACCAACAAATAATCGTAGATAGTTTAAGTCATGACAAGTAATTTTAAATCAAAATTTTTACAAGAATGTGAAGCAAGAGGCTTCATAAATCAGTGTACCAACCTGGAAGAATTGGATAAACAATTATCTGCTGGTATGCCTGTAATTGCTTACTGGGGAACAGACCCTACTGGAAAATCAATACATACTGGGCACTTATATTCGATTATGCTAATTAGATTATTTCAAAAATGCGGAAATAAACCTATAATTTTATTGGGTGGAGCAACTGGCATGATTGGTGATCCAAGTGGCAAAGACAAAACAAGACCAATGTTAACACCTGAAGCAATAGATGCAAATAAATTAGGTATCAAAAAAACAATAGAAAAGTTTATTAAATTTGGAGATAGCCCTACTGATGCAGTTTTAGTTGACAACTACGATTGGTGGAAAGATATGAATTATCTTAATTTGTTAAGAGATATAGCCCCCCATATTTCAGTTAACAGAATGCTCACTTTTGAATCCGTAAAACAAAGACTTGAGAAAACCGAACATATGAGTTTTTTGGAGTTTAATTATATGATTTTACAGGCTTATGATTTTTATTATCTATATAAAAAATATGGTTGCACATTACAATTATGCGGTGCAGATCAATGGGGAAATGTTGTAGCCGGTGTAGAGCTTGTCAGAAAACTACAATTCGCCAAAGGCGATGTTGAAGAAGGCAAAAGAACAGAGGTTCTTGGACTTTCAACATCTTTATTACTAGACAGAAATGGCAAAAAGTTTGGCAAATCAGAAGGAAATGCCGTTTGGCTTGATGAAAATATGATAAGTCCTTATGAATATTTTCAGTGGTTTAGAAATATTAATGATGAGGAAGTTTCAAAGCTTTTATTAGTTTATACAGACTTAAGCATAAATGATATTGGTAAAATTATGCAAGGGGATATTAATGAAGCTAAAAAAATATTGGCTTTTGAAGCAACAAAACTTTGTCATGGAGAGGAAAATGCTATAGCAGCCAGCAAGCAAGCTCAAGAAATTTTTGAAAATAAGTCAAATGATAATTTACCAAAAATTGAATATAAAAATAATGAGAAATTATTATTTCAAGTATTAAAAAATTTAGAGTTTGCAAATTCAAACGGAGAAGCAAAAAAACTTATTAGAGGTGGTGGCGTTAAAACAAATGACGAAAAAATTGAAGATGAAAATTTTGATGTTTCAAAACTTAATGAGTTTAAATTATCAGTTGGAAAAAAGAAACATTTTCTAGTTTTATTGAAATAATTAGTAATTCTAGATTATTTTTTATAAAATATATTGAAAATAATATTTTATTTAATATCATGCTATCAAGGTTTTACTTATTTGGTATGAAATTATATAAAATATTTTTTGTTTTGTTTTTGTGTTTGCTGCCGTTTTATGCTGCAAACAGCGCAGTAAAACTAGCTACTCCATATGATTTGGAAATAAAACAATTAAATGAAGAGGAAAAGGATAAATTAAAGAGTATTAATTATTCTGAAACGGTTGAAATACCAAAACAATATAAAGGAAAACTAAATAATACAGAAGGTGTTGAAGAAGTTAGATTAAAAGATATAAGGCTTTATCTTGGCGCTGGCGGTAGATATAGCATGGCAAGAAACACAAATATGAGAGCTGAGGCAAATATTGATACTCCATATTACAATAAAAATGAAAAATGGGAGTTTGACAATAGTTTTAACTTTTTTACTTCATTAGGTTTATATTGGAGAAACGGAATAAGAATTGAATTTGAATATTCAGAGGCAACATTTGAAAACAGTAATTTTGGAAAGGATTTCGCAAAAGTTGGCCCAAATGTATTTAATCAATATTTGCAAACAAATGCAATAATAACTACTGGGACTATATCTGGAATTACAAAAACTTATTTGACAAATAATAATTTTCCATTAGTTGAATTTTCTGTTAAAACATATATGTTAAATTTTATATTTGAAAAAACAAATGCAAAATCTCCAATCAAGCCATATGTTGGTTTTGGTGTTGGTATGGTATCAGGTGATATGTCTAATTTGCAAACAGATGATAGAAGCACTGTTCCGGGAGCACAAATAATGATTGGTTTATCTTATCCAATTTCAGACGGCATTGCAGCAATCTATTTAGGTTATAGAGGAGTATATGCGAAAGAAATGGAACAAACATTTACCAGAATAGTTGATGCATATGCCTTTAATGGAATTATATATGAAGATCCTGTTTTTATAAAAACTAAACAAAAGTATAATTATCAATCACAAAATATTGATTTTGGTGTAAAATTTTTCTTTTAAAATTATTTATATTTTAAAAACGTTGTTAGATTCTATGCTACGTTGACAAAGGTGGCTACCCAAAGTCTTAAAGTGCATAATTATCCAAGATAAATTCAAATAATTCTTGAAAAATAATTATCTAATTCTACACTGGAGGAAGAAAAATTATACTTGCAATATGACAACAGTAAAAATTTCACCGTCTATTTTATCTGCCGATTTTTCAAAACTTGGAGAAGAAGTTATAAATATTGGCAAGGCCGGAGCTGATTATATTCATATTGATGTAATGGATGGACATTTTGTTCCAAATTTAACATTTGGTGCAAAAGTTGTTAAGGATATAAGAAAATGCACTGACAAAGTTTTTGATGTTCACTTGATGATTGAAAATCCTGATTTTTATATTGAAGATTTCGCAAAGGCTGGGGCAGATATTATATCTATACAATACGAAGCGGTTATACATCTTAACAGAAGTATTCAATTAATTAAGTCGTTTGGCAAAAAGGCTGGAATTGTTTTAAATCCTTCAACATGTGAGAGTGTTTTGGAATATCTTATTGACGATTTGGATTTAATTACGGTTATGACCGTTAATCCAGGTTTTGGCGGTCAAAAATTTATTGCAAACCAATTGAAAAAAATTGAAAAAATAAGAAAAATGATTGATAAAGCTGGCAAAAATATTGATTTAGAAGTTGATGGCGGTATAAATGATGCAAATGCTAAAAGCGTTATAAATGCAGGAGCTAATGTTTTAGTTGCAGGCTCTTATATTTTTGGAAGTTCAAATTATGAAAAAGCAATAAATTCATTAAGACAATAGTTTATGAAAAAATTTCTATTATTATTTTTAATTTTATTTACAATTACTTCTTGCGGTTCTGTCGTGCAGGATAGACAAGATAGAACAAGTCTAACAAATAGTATTAAAACTAAAAATTATGAAGAAGCGATGAAAATCGTAAAACAAAAAAAATTTTGTTCTGGCGAAAATTCTCTGTTGTTAAAATATCTTGAAATTGGAACAGTTTACTATTTAAGAGGAGAATACTATCAAGCATTGAAATCTTTTGAAAATGCAAAAAATATTAGTGATGATTTATATACTATTAGCATAAGCAAAAAAACTGCAAGTATATGGGATGAGAATATGGATAATTATTATGGCGAAAAATATGAAAGATCCATGATTAGATTTTATTTGTCGTTAATTAACTATAATCTCTACCAGCAGGGGTTCTATGAGGAATATTTAGATGAAAATAATCTAAAGGTTGAGAAAAAAATATTATCAGACAATGAAAAAACTTTTCACCTAAATTATGCAAGAAGCGCTATAATTGAATGGGATTCATTATTAAAATCATACCAAGGCGAAACTGGCGGTGAACCTGTATATAAAAATGATATAGTGGCAAAAACTTGGGGAGGTTTCATACATAGTGAGTTTGGCGATTCTGCTAATAGACAAATAGCCTTGCAATTATATAAAGACGGAAATGATGTGTTGTTGAAGAATTATAATATGTATCCAACTTTCAATAATAAACATAAAGAATTTAATGACGATTTTAAAAAATTGCCTAATTTATCATATCAAGAGTTGAAAAAAAATTATATAAGCGAAACACAATATGCAAAAGATTTACAAGAATTTTTGCAAAGAAATATAAAAAACTTGAATTCGTCTAAAAGGGACAATTTGGTTATTTTAGTAAAAGATAATTTGGTAGCTCCAAAAACTGTTAAAGAAATAAAAATACCAATTCCTATAGCACTTTTTGGTTCAATTGATTCTGGCATGGAGGCAATGATAAGAGTAGTAATGCTAACTGAGGCTGGTATTCCGCAAGCGGTTATAGAGCTACCGGAAATCAATATAACTGAGGATATTAAAAAATATACGGCGCAAATATTTGATTTGAGTGGAACGAAAATTGCGGAAACTAATTTAACAATGGTTGAACCGATGTCTGATATAGCAAAGAAAACGCTAGATGATAAATTAACAATAGTGAGAACTAAAATCATAGCGAGACTTACGGCAAAATATGCAGCTGGAGCTGTTGCAGCTTATGCTGTTTATAGCCAAGATGGCAATTTTTACAAGGTATTGGGCTTAAGCATGTTTGCTGGTGCTATAAAGACAGCCAACGAAACATCAAAAGCTGATATAAGGTATTGGGCAACTTTATTTTCAAATATTCAATTTGGCGGAGCTGTTTTGAATAGTGGAAAATATAAGCTGGTGATTTTAGAAAATAATTCGAAAGTTTTTGAAAAAGAAATAGAAATTCAAAAAGGACAAACAACATTTGTGGATTTAAATTTTTAGGAATTATATGGAAAATGGACAAAAAATATTAACAGTAGCAATAGCAGGAGCTCCAAATGCTGGCAAATCAACATTAACAAATTATTTTGTTGGAGAGAAAGTATCAATTATATCACCAAAAGTCCAAACGACTAGAGATTTAATTAGAGGAATATTTATTGATGGAAATACTCAAATAATTTTTGTTGATACACCTGGTGTTTTTATTCCAAAAAAAGCAAGACTATTGGAAAGAAAAATTGTAAAAACCGCTTGGAGCGGAATAAGAGATGCGGAATTGACATGTCTATTAATTGACGCTACTGAAGGGTTTAAAGAAAAGATAAAAATTATTCTTGATGAATTTAAGAAAAAAGAGATTAATAATATTTTAGTTTTAAACAAAGTTGACGCAGTAAAAAAGCCAAAACTTCTTGAATTGACAAAACAAATTACAGACTATTATCCAAGCTTTAAAGAAATTTTTATGATTTCTGCAAAAACAGGAGAAGGCGTTGATAAATTAAAACAATATCTATTAGACCAAGCTAAAGACGGAGATTGGGTATTCAAAGATGATGAAATTACTGATGCGCCTATTAAATTTTTAGCGTCTGAAATAACTAGAGAAAAATTATTTTTAAAGTTAGACCAAGAGCTGCCCTACTCAGTTGATGTAGAAACTGAAAAATGGGAAGAGTTTGAGAATGGAGATATAAAAATTCAACAAATAATTTATATAACAAAAGAAAATCAAAAATCAATAATCCTTGGAAAAAGAGGGCAATTAATTAAGCAGATCGGAATAGAAGTTAGAGAAGAATTAAGCAAATTTTTAAATAGAAAAATCCATTTATTTTTGTTTGTTAAAGTAAAAGAAAAATGGGTTGAAGATAAATTTAGGGAGTAAAATTATATGAAAAAATTAGTTAGAGATAAAATTCCGGAAATATTTCAAAATCCAAATATTGAAATTTTGACAAACGACAGCGATTTTTATAGTTCATTGAAGGACAAGCTATTTGAGGAAATAAGTGAATTTTATGAAGCCGCAAATAAAGATGAATTAATTGCCGAAATGGGCGATGTGTTTGAAGTTTTGTATGCTATTTGTGATTTTAAAAATATTGATATAAAAGATGTTGAGAAAAAAAGATTAGAAAAACTTAAAGAGCGGGGCGGTTTCAAAAAAAGAATTATGCTCACCATTAAGAAGGATTAGAATGGAAGGAAATTACAAAAATTTATTTAATTATAAAATAACCTATTCCAAAAAAAGAAAACGAACAATTGGTTTTAGAATAACCGGGGACACCCTCACTATAATGTCTCCATTAAAAGTTTCTCAAAAATTTTTGTTTGATTTATTGGAAAAAAGAAAAGAATGGACGATTGAGAGACTTGAAAGAAAAAAATCAAAGAGACAATTAATACAAAATGACAAAGTATTATTCTTGGGAAAAGATATTGAGTTAGCTATAAACGATAGCGAGCTATTAAAGGACGGCGGGTTTTGTGAAATAAACAATGATAAATTATTGGTTAATATATCAAAAAACTGGACTAAAGAACTATTGCAGGAAATTATCAAAGAGTGGTATAAAAAAGAGTGTTTTAAAGTAATAAACAATAGAGTTCAACATTTTGCAAGCCAATACAATTTCAACTATGGAACAATTGCAATAAAAGAACAAAAAACCGTTTGGGGAACTTGCAATTTTAAAAACGACCTATCTTTTAACTGGAAAATAATCTTTTTTGAAGAGCAAGTAATAGATTATTTGGTAGTTCACGAATTAGTTCATACTATTTACAAAAATCATTCAAAAAAATATTGGGAAAAAGTGGAAAGTATTTTGCAAAATTATAAAGAATTAAACAAGAAATTAAAAATTTAATGGACTTTCGACAAATACAATTTGACTAATTTAAATAACCAAATACAAACATGATTATTAATATAAATAAAAAACTTTATTTACGGTAGACCTAATGAATATATATTTAGACAATTTCTTAAACAACTTGAAAGTAGAAAAAGGCTCCGCAAAAAATACATTATTGTCATATAAAAATGATTTGGAAGATTTATTTTTATTTTTAGAAGAACTAGATATTAAAAAAATAACGACAAAAGATTTAAAAAAATATATAGAAAATTTATATAAAAACGGCGTTGCACCTTCAACAATGGCACGTCATATTTCCGCTATAAAACAGTTTTTTAATTTTTTACAATTAGAAGAAATTATAACCGAAAATCCAGCAACATTATTAGAGCACCCAAAAATCCAAAACGATGTTCCTCAAGTTTTAAGCGAAGATGAAGTTAAAATAATGCTAAATGAAGCAAAAAAAGACACTAGCAATTACGGAATTCAATTTTACACGATGCTTGAATTACTTTATGCATCAGGCCTTAGAGTATCGGAATTAGTTGAATTAAAAATATCAGATATTCAAAAAAAATATAGAAAAGATGGATTTTATACGATAGACGATTTTTTAATAATAAAAGGCAAAGGCAATAAAGAAAGAATAGTTCCCATCAATAAAACAGCAAAAGATGCCTTGATAAAATATTTAAATCTAAGAGAAAATTTATTGCAAAACAAAAAATCAGAATGGCTCTGGAGCACAATGGCGACTTTTTCAAAAAATAAAAAAGATACAAAAGTAAAATTTAAAAAAGACAACCACATTGCAAGACAAATTTTTGCATTAAACTTAAAACAATTAGCAATAAGAAATAATATTAGTCCAGATAAAGTCCATCCACATGTAATTAGACATTCATTTGCAACCCATATTTTACAAAGAGGCGCTGATCTAAGGGTAATTCAGGAATTATTGGGGCATTCCGATATTTCTACAACACAAATTTATACGCATGTTGCTGATGAGAAGTTAAAAAATATAGTTAATACACTGCACCCATTGGCGAAGGATAAGGACTAGCAAATTATAATGAGCTCGTATTATTTAAAAACTGCTTCCAAAGCTAAACGCAAAATTTTGAGCTTCATCATAATCTTCTTTTCTCAAGACTTTTGAAAAATCAAAACTTATTGGTCCTATTGGAGATCTCCAAGAAAGTGAAAAACCTGCAGCAGATCTCAAAGAGCCGCTATCTTCAACTTTATTTTTATCTAATGTAAGACTGGAATCAACTCCCGTTAAAGTTCCTGCATTTATGAAAAAGCTACCATATATACCATATTCTTTTGGTAATCCTAAAGGAAATTTAATTTCAGCATCTCCAACATAATATCTTTTTCCACCAACCGCACTTCCATTTAGTGCATTACCTGTACTGGTTGATATTGTTCTTGGTCCAATGCCGCCATAAGCAAATCCTTTTAAACTATTTCCACCTAAGTAAAATGCATCTGTTGGAGAAACGCTTTCTCCTACGCCATCAACAACACCGCCTTTCGCACCAAATCTTAAAGTAAAGATTGAAGGCCAAACTGGAATATAAAGATTTGCATTTGCTGTATTTTTTAAATAATTTTTATCACCGCCAACTCCGGCATATTCAAGTGTCCAACTTAGTGCAAATCCAGATGTTGGGTCGAATTTACTATTTTTTCTATCATAATACAAGCTCTGTCCAATAGATGAAGTTGCGGTATTTCCAGCCATTATAATGCCATTATAGTCTTCGCTCACATCACTTATTTTTTCATTATATAATGAATAAAATAATTTTTGGTCTAAATATTCTGTAATTGAATAAATAGCATTTAAACCGCCACCAATTGTTGTTTCTTTATAATCAACACTATATTCGTCTTCATCTTTTCTATAAAATAAATTAAAACCGGCATATAAATCTCTTCCCATAAAATATGGTTTGCCATAAGAAAGACTTATATCTTTAGTATACTTGGCATACATTATATTTAAACCTAAAGTTTGTCCTAAGCCCAGCAGATTTTTCTCTTTTATACCAATTGTAGCATTAGCACCGTCAATAGTAGAATAGCCAATGCCAAACTGTAGTTCGCCAGTCTTTTTTTCTTGAACTTCAATCAAAATATTTAATTTATTTGGCTGATCTCCTCTTTCTTTTATAACATTGACTCTTTCAAAGTATCCTAAGTTATTTATTCTTTGAACTGATCTATTAAACTTGGATAAACTAAATGGATCTCCTTCTTCTATTCTTAATTCCCTTCTAATTACATTATCGTAAGTTCTTGTATTGCCGATAATTTTAATTTCACCCACATAAATTCTAGGACTTTCGTCTATTACAAAATTAACACTTACTGTTTTGTCATTGTCATTTTTAATAGTCATAGGCTTTACATCAACAAACACAAAACCCTCTTTAGCAAGTTCCGTTGTTATATTATCAACAGAATTATTTAATAAGTTCGCATTAAAAATTTTATTTTCTTTAATGTTTACGACTTTTTCAAGTGTTTCAGTTTTAACATCTTTAATATTGTTTGTAATTTTTATATTTCCAAATTTATATTTTGCACCCTCCTCTATTAAAAATGTAATGTCAAACCATTTATTATCCCTGTCTATTTCTCCAACAGCAGATAAAACTTCAAAACTAGCATATCCTTTTGAAAAATAAAATCTTCTTAATAGTTCTTTATCAAATTCAACTCTAGCGGGATCATAGATTTCACCAGCTCCAAATCTAAGAATTTTTGACTCCTTACTGTTTAATTCGGATTTTAAATCTTCTTCACTAAATACTTTTGCACCTATTATATATATATTTCTAATTTTAGCCGGTTTTCCCTCGTTAATTTTAAAAACAAGTTTAATTCTGTTGCTGTCTTCTTCAATAAGTTGAGGATTAACAGTAGCCAAAAATCTTCCACTCCTTCTATATAAATCAAGAATTCGTTTTACATCACTGCTTAATTTATTTTTGTTAAAAATGGATCTTCGTGTTGAACTAATCTCAGAAAGCAAAATACTATCGTCAATTTTTTTATTTCCATCAAATTCAATTTCTGTAATAAAGGGATTTTCCTCCACTTTTACAATTAGTTTAGAATCTTGGAATTCTATTCCAACATTCTTAAATAAACCAGTTTCATATAATATTTTAACATAGTTATTTATATTATCAGTAGTATAAACAGAGCTCTCATCAATTTTTAAGTAGTTATTTATTACAGCTTTATCTATTCTTTCATTTCCAATTATTTCAACTGATTTTATATAGCTTGCTGCAGCAAAAGTATTGTTTAGAAAAAACAAAAACAACAAAAAGAAAAATATTATTTTAAATTTTCCTAACATACATTATTTAAAAATTATGGTGATCCCTACGAGATTTGAACTCGTATTTCCACCGTGAGAGGGTGGCATCCTAACCGTTAGATGAAGGGACCCTTCTTTAAAAATATACAGACAAAAATAATAAAATCAATAGATTATTTCTATATGCTGTAGTATTTTTCATATTGCATAATTCAAATTAATTGCTTTATACGGGAAAGATATGTACTTCCACAAATATTATAACCATTAAAATAAAATAAAAAACTATTAAATGACCATAATAAATGAAGTTCAAAAAACAATTTATAATTGCTTAATTCAACAAACTGGAATAAATTTTTTGAATATAAAGGGTATTTTTACCTATGTTGAAAAAAACTCAGATTTTCCATACATTTTTGTTTCAACAAATAAAATAGAAGACTTGTCAACTTTTTCAAAAAAAATATATAAATATTCAATAGAAATAGATGTTTTTGATAAAAATACTAGCAATTCATATATTTTAGATTTAATTGAGGATATTAAATTAATATTTTCTAATATTTCTAATTTTACGACAAATAATTATGATATTTTAGACATAAAATTTAGAGAAATTAACACAACGCTTGAAAATAATAATACAATCTGGAAAAGCCAAGCAATATTTGATTTTATTATAAATACAAATTAAACGAACTACGCTCAAAATATAACAATTATTAATTGTAAATTAATTACATTAATATATAATGGTAGCAAGGTATAATTATTAATTTACTTTCTTAAATGAATGAAGAAGAAATAAATAAATTAATCGGAGAAAAAATAGTTATCTTTAGAAAAACAAGACAACTTAGTAGAATACAATTATCTAAAATACTTGATATTACCCAGCAGCAATTAAATAAATATGAGAAGGGAACCAATAGAATTTCTGCTGCAAAATTAGCTATCATTTCTAGAAAATTTCAATGTGATATTTCATATTTTTATAATGAAATATTAAGTATAGACAAAACAACGAAAGAAAATTTAGATATTTTAATTTCATATTTTTTAAAAATTAAGAAAAATGAAAAACAATACTTAATTATCTCCCTAGCAAAAGAAATGTCAGAATAGTGATAAATTTTACTTAATTATTTTGATTTTTACAATTCCATCTGGAAATTCTAAAATATAATCTTCTTCAACTTTAGTATTAGATTTAAGTTTGATAATATTATTTGATGAGTCTTTCAAAATTGGATATTTGTTAAAATAATTTTTTAATCTTAACTCTGCAATGCCAAGTCTGCTGGAAAGCTTAATTAATTTTAATTGAATGATTTTATTGATATTTATATTATTTAATATCAATTTTTTTCTTTTATGCTTTTCAACAACTATTCTAAAAATATTTTTAAGCTTAATATTGATAGTATTCAACAAAATATTGTGTTTACTAAATCTATTGACTTTTTTAGTAATAATTAATTTAAATATTTTATCCAAATTGTTTAATTTTTTTACATTATTATTAAGCAAGGCAATAACCAATCTCTTAGTTAAATTTTGTAAATTAAGAAAAGCCTGCTCTTTGCTTATAGTTAAATATTCAGCAACAGATGTTGGTGTTGGCAATCTTAAATCACTAGCGTAGTCAACCAAAGTCCAGTCAACTTCGTGTCCAATAGCTGAAATAATTGGAATAGTTGAGTTTACAACACACCTCACTAATTCCTCATTATTAAATGCCATTAAATCTTCAAGGGAACCGCCGCCTCTTGTAATCACAATAACATTTGGCTTTTTTTGTTGTGTATTAAAGTATTTAATGGCGCTTATAATTTCGTTTGGAGCATCCTTTCCTTGCATTAAAACAGAATATAGCATTAATGAAATAGGGGTTCTATTTTTAAGTCTGCTTAATATATCTTGCAGTGCTGCTCCACTTTCTGCTGTGATTAATCCAACGCTTTTAGGAAATTTGGGTATTGTTTTTTTTCTTGAAATATCAAATAAACCTTCTTTGGCAAGTTTATCTTTTCTTTCTTGAATTAATTTTAATAAAACTCCTTCCCCACTCACCTGAATAGTTTCAACGATAATCTGATAATTAGACCTTTCCTTATAAATACTTAGCCTTCCTGAAGCTATTACCTCTAAACCATTATCTAATTCAAAGCCGCAATAATCTCCAAATTGCTTAAACATTACCGCATTAATCATGGAATCATCATCCTTTAATGAAAAGTAAGAATGCCCGCTTGGATGTTTTTTGTAATTGCTAATTTCCCCTCTAATTTTTATATAGAAATACTCTTTTTCTAAAGTCGTTTTAATGCCACGAACTATTTCGGATACGGTATATTCTTTTATTAAATCAGCCACAAAATAAATTCTAAATAATATAATATTTTAACATTTTATAAATTTATATTATTTAGTCAATTCAAAGAATATGACACTACTTACTTTTTGGAAAGCTTAATTTTTTGAACTATCGTATTAGGCAACAAAATATAATATTTTCCATTGAATTGCATTTTTGAAGCCAATTCTTCTGCTCTTGCGTCATTGCCAAAGAAAATATCACCCCTTACAGCGCCTCTGATTGCAGAACCTGTATCTTGCGAAATTACAAGTCTTTCAAAATTTGTTTTTTTATTGTTTTCTTCTATTTTTGTTTCTATCCAAAAAGGAAAACCATAAGGCAAAAGCCTATAATCAATTGCTATACTTCTAAATGGAGTTAATATTGAGCCGTGAGCTCCTCTAACATAATCGTCCGATCTTTCTTTGAAAAATATATATGATTCATTTTCGTTTAGAACCTCATCAATTTTATCTGAATTGTTTTTAAACCATTCTTTTATTGAGATAGCGTTGATCTCTTTCTTTTTCATATATTTTTTTCTAATTAAAATATTTCCAATGCTCGTGTAATCTCTATTATTTCTACCATTAAAAACAACTTTTGTTGTCGTTCCATCTGTTAATTGCAATATTCCAGAGCCTTGTATTTGCAAGAAAGCTAAGTCAACTTTGCTATCAGTATAAAATAATTCAAAGTGTCTATCGTTTAAAGCGCCCTCTTCTATTTCTTTTCTTGAATAATATGGTGAATTTGTCAGATCATCCGGTCTTTTATAGATTGGATATTTATATTCGTCATTAGGAGTTCTGCTGGCTTTTATAGTTATCTCATAATAACCTGTAAATAATCCATTTTTACCATCTTCCTTATCCACTATGAGATATGGTGTGAACCAAGATTCAAAAAATGTTCTCGCATCTTCTGAAGATGTGCCCGCAACAACAGTTGCTATATCGCATACATTTCTTAAATCTTTAACTTTTATATCGTATAATTCTTCACTTAAAATTTTTTCTTTGTTAATTTTACCCATTTGATTACAAGATTTTAAAAATGCCTTAAGTGCAAGTAAAACATCGTCATTTTGCCATTTATCCAGATCTGAAAATTCAACTTTTTTTAAATAAAATAATTTATTCTTACTTTTTATTGTTTCCGCATAAGCCGAATTAAAAAATAAAACAAATAACAATAAAATTTTAAGAATTTTCAACATTTTCAATATTCTCAACTATCCAAAAATTTTTATCAGACTCAATATTCCTTTTAAAAATCCAATTTTCTTGTATTATTTCAATTTTCTTTTTGCTTCCCAAAATCACCTCTTTCTTCTCATTTTCAACAAAATTGATTTGCTCCATTTTAAATTTCACCTCAATTAGTATATTTTTACTAGTTGATTTTATATCAGTAATTTCTTTAGATAAGACCGAAATTAATGAAGATTTTAAGGTTTTTCCCTGAGAACTTAAATCATCAATTTGCTTTTTAAAATGCATAAATAATTTTGTTCCCAGCATAAACCTAAGCGTTTCCTCATCCTTATTTGAAAATGCCTCATTAATCATTTCTACAGCATTTTCCGCTCCTTTCAAAAAATTTTGCTCATCAAACTTAATTTTAACTAATTCTTCTTTAGCTGCATTCGTAATAGCAAAATCGAACTTTAAATCTGACTCCATCGGTTGTTTAGTAGCAACTTTTTTAAGTTTATCAGTTATATCAACAACATTTTTGTAATCCACAACTTCAACTTTTGTATTGTCTCCATATTTTCCCTTAAGGAATTCTTCAATAGTTTTATCCCGTATTTTTTTATCTTCATCATTTTTAACCCCAAATGAATTTTTTAGTTTAAAAATGAAGAAAACCGTGAGCAATAAAAAAAATAATATATCAACCATATTTATCCTTTATTATTTACCAATTGTTCTTATACCTTTCTTCATACTTCTAATTTTTTGAAGCTCTAAACCCTTATCTTTAGAAATTCCCATATGTTTCATTTTTTCTATAATTTCATTTATTTCTTCTTCATTTGACTCTATCATAAAACTTGTATCATTTGAAAGATAACTTTTAATTTTCTTCTTAAGTTCAGCATCTTTATCTCTTAAGCTTGAAGAATCACCACCGCTGTTCTTATCATCACCACTATCATCATTATCACTAAAACCATCATCTTCATCATTTTTAACTTCAACATTTAAAATATCGTCTAGCTCATTATCCCGCACTATATGTTCTTTCTTATCTGATAAAATAGTCTTCACTATCACATTTTTTTTATTATAATTAATATTTATATTTATTTATCCAAATATTCAAGTTTTTTATAAAATAACCTAAATTTACTTAATTTATAAAAGTTTGCCAACAATATCTACAATAATAACTATTCCCAAAATTATTCTATAATAAGCCAAAAATTTAAAATCATGATTACTAATATAATCCAAAAACCACTTAATAACCAGCATAGAAATTAAAAATGTAGTTAAAAAAGCAAACATTGCCAGCTTTATATCTACAAATTGTAAATCACTCAAATTTTTATACAAATCATACAGAGTAGCAATTAATATAGTTGGTATAGCAAGCAAAAACGAAAATTCAACCGCAGTTTTTCTAGATAATTTTGTCAACAATCCACCTATTATTGTTGATCCAGACCTTGACACACCTGGCACAATAGCAAGTATTTGATACATACCTATTTTAAAAGCACTTAATTTTGTCATTTCATCAACATCATTACATTTCGGCTTTAACTTCATATTATCCAAAATTAAAAAGACAATACCACCCAAAATCAGCATAACAGCAATTGTCAAATTTCCATAAAGATAGGCCTTAACATATTTATATAGCAAAAACCCAACAACAGCACAAGGCATAAAAGCCAAAACAATTTTATAAGAGAATTCCCTTGAATTTTTATCCTCATGCAAAGTAAAAACCGTTTTAATAATCTTTTTCCTAAAAAATATAAACATCGCCAACACAGAAGCCAACTGGACTATAATCTGATAAATTTCAATATTTTCATTTATTCTCAAAAACTCACCAAAAACAATCAGATGCGCCGACGACGATACTGGCAAAAATTCTGTCAAGCCTTGAATTAGCGACAATAAAAATATTTTCACATACGGCATATTAAACCAATTTACACACATCATTTAATTCAAATATAGACATAAATATATCTAATAAGCAATATATTTTTAATTATCCCAAAGATTTAATTTAATAACCAAGGTTTTTCTCAGCAATTATTATTTTTAACAACAAAAACTTAAAAACACATTTAAGACAATCACCATCACCTACAAACAGCAAAAACAAATACTCTTATTCCCAAACAGCTTAAAGAAACCA
>CAZBNS010000020.1:0-22172 GCA_964493475.1 uncultured Rhizobiaceae bacterium
TGGTTTCTTTAAGCTGTTTGGGAATAAGAGTATTTGTTTTTGCTGTTTGTAGGTGGAGGGAGTTGTTTGTAAGCTGAGGGAGTTGTTGTAGGTGAAGGCGTTGTTTGCAAGTGGTGGTGTTTGTAGGTGGCTGTGTTGTGAATTGTTGTTGAAGAGGTGATGGTGATTGTAGACAGTAATGGTTTGTTTGTGCGAGAAATAGAAAAAAAATGATATTAAGACATAGGTATTACAATATTAAGATATGAATACAATATTAAAACACAAATATTATAATATGTTAGCAATATAGATTATTAATATTTTATTAATAATTTTTCCATGAGGCGCTTGAGAGGGCGCTTTTTTATAATAGTATTTAATTCAACTAAATATATTAAAAGTTGGTAATGCCTAACAAAATGGTTGATTTTATCTAAAGTTTGGTTATATATGTAATTGATAATAATTAAATGCTGATTATGAGACCTAGAATACCAATATATTTAGATTTTCAAGCTACGACTCCTATGGATAAAAGAGTTTTTGATGCAATGTATCCGTATTTTATGGAAGAATTTGGTAATTGCCATTCTAATAGCCATGTATTTGGTTGGAAAGCGATGGACGCTGTGAAAAAAGCTAGAAAACAAGTGGCTGATGTGATAAATGCGAAACTAGAGGAAATTATTTTTACATCTGGTGCAACGGAATCTAATAATTTGGCTATAAAGGGTATAGCGGGGGCAAATAGAACTGCTGAGAAAAATCATGTAATTTCGGCAAAAACAGAGCATAAGTGTGTTTTGGAAAGTGTAAAGAGTTTGAAAAAGGAAGGTTTTGATATTACTTTATTAAATGTCCAACATGATGGGCTGATTTCACTTGAGGAGCTTGAAAAGGCAATCACGGAAAAGACTATTTTGGTTTCTGTAATGGGGGTTAATAATGAAATTGGTGTGATACAGCCGTTAGAAGAAATTGGAGCAATTTGCAAAAAACATGGGGTTATTTTCCATACAGACTGTGCGCAAGCTTTTGGTAAAATTCCTTTAGATGTTGAAAAAATGAATATAGATTTAATGAGTATTTCTGGGCATAAAATTTATGCTCCAAAAGGTGTTGGGGCTCTTTATATTAGAGATGGAATTAAAATTGAACCATTATTTAGCGGCGGCGGGCAAGAAAGAAAACTTCGTTCTGGAACATTGCCAGTGCCATTGGTTGTTGGATTGGGTGCTGCGGCAAAATTCGCAAAACGAGATATGGAAAAAAATGCAAAACATGCGAAAGAACTATTTGATATATTATATAAGTCCTTGTCGAAAATGGAAGGAGTTTATTTAAACGGCAGTAAAGAGCATAGATGGTATGGCAATGCAAATTACAGTTTTGCTGGTGTTGAAGGGGAATCCATAATGATAAGGTGTAAAGAAGTCGCTGTATCATCAGGTTCTGCCTGCACTTCAGATAATCTTAAGCCGTCTTATGTGATTGAGGCTTTAGGTGGAGATCCCGAGTTGGCTCATTCTTCAATTAGAATCGGTATTGGAACAAAAACAACAAAAGATGAGATTTTATATTTTATAGACAGATTGAAGCAGGAAGTTAAATATTTAAGAGGTATGAGCCCATTATGGGATCAAATGAAAGCAAGAGAACAATCACAATCTTAAATTTTATTAAAAGTATTTTTAAAAAAATAGTTGTTGATTTTAAGGCGTATTATTATAATTTTAAATTATATTCAACAAAGTAAAAAAATATGTTTAAAAAAGATGGTGAAGCTACAACAAGGCTTGATTATAAATTTCTTGTAATACTTATATTATTACTTGCTATTCTTTGTTTAGAAGGTGTTCGTACATACAAAACATGCAAATGTTTTCGTAAATATGGAGCAGAAAAAATGATGAATAAGCAACCTCCATTTAATAAATATGGTAAAGAAATGAGATTTGAAGGCATGAATAAAGGTTGCGAGCAAAAGGCAAAAACATTTAAGGAACAAAAGCCAAAAACACCAGCTCCAGCAGCAACTACACAAAAACAAGAGAAGAAATAATAAAAGCTGTTAGTATTTTTAATCCTTAAGGTCATTATTAGTAATCTATTAACAAAACCACAATTTTAATTTAGAATTAACAAACTAAGTTAAAGTTGTGGTTTTTGTTAACGAATTAGTTGACTTGTACGATTGCGGGTGTAGCCTTCCCCGCAAGGAACGAGCAGTTGGAAACAGCCATAGTTTTTTTTAGTGTTTTTAGACACTCAGAAAACGTTCAATGAAAATCCATAATATATTATTAATATTTTAATTATTTTGTTTAAAGTTTATTATATAAATTTTATTATATTTTATTTGTTGCGAGCTATTCAAACTCTAAGAGTGTCTAATCACCAAAAAAAATTATCAATATTATATTGTAAATAAAAAAAATTATTGTATTTCTCTAAATGTTTGTATTTACAAAACGATATTAATGTATTAACAAAACGGTATTAATTTTTATGTTTAAATTATTTTCAATTATGTCTAAAGATATTGGCATAGATTTAGGGACAGCAAACACAGTTATTTGCTCAAATGATGTTGGTGTTATATTAAATGAGCCTTCAGTTGTTGCTTTACTAGAGGAAGATGGCAGAAAAGTTCCTTATGCTTTTGGTAAAGAAGCAAAAATGATGTTGGGAAGAACTCCAACAAAAATTGATGTTATAAGACCAATGAAAGATGGAGTTATTGCCGATTTTAGAGTAGCTGGAGATATGATAAAATATTTTATACACTCAGTTAATACTTCTAAATCGTGGTTTGGGCCATTAATTGTTGTTTGTGTTCCATCGGGATCCACGCCAGTTGAAAGAAAAGCTATTCAAGAGGCAGCAGAATCATCTGGAGCAAGAGAGGTATTTTTAATAGAAGAACCGATGGCATCAGCTATTGGTGCAAGCTTGCCAGTTCTTGAACCTACGGGATCAATTATTGTTGATATTGGCGGTGGAACTTCAGAAATTGGTGTACTTTCTTTGGGCGGCTTAGTTTATGGAAAATCACTTAGAATTGCGGGTGATAAATTAGACGAAGCAATCATAAATTATATAAGAAGAAATTTTAATTTATTAATCGGCGAAACAACTGCAGAAAAAATTAAAATGACAATTGGCGCAGCGTGTGCTCCACTTGATGGAACAGACGGCGCTGTTATGGAAGTTAGAGGAAGAGATTTAACTGATGGTGTTCCACGAGAAATGGTTTTAACAGAAAAACAAATCTCAGAAAGTGTTGCAGAACCAATATCAAAAATAGTTGAAGCTGTAAAAATTGCTTTAGAATGCATTCCTCCAGAATTATCTTCAGATATTGTTGAAAGAGGCATAGTTTTAGCCGGAGGTGCTGCTTTATTGAAAAATCTTGATTATGTAATATCAAAAACAACCGGATTATCAGTTTTTGTAGCCGAAGATCCATTATTATGTGTTGTTAATGGTATTAGAAGAGTTTTATGTGATATGAAAACATTTAAAGGCGTATTATTTAAACAAAGCTAATGATTGCAAAAAGTTATTCTTATAAAAAACATTATGTAAGCAGCCCATCAGGTAATACAAAAATGATGAGGTATTACTTCTATACTTTTTTTTTAAAAGTTTTCTATTTTTTATTAGTAGTATTAAGTATCATCATAATAAATATTAGCATAATGAACAAAAATTTTGACTTACTTATAAGAAACAAAATTTTAACAATTTCAAAACCAATTTTTTTTGTTGCTGAAACTCCATTTAATTTGCTTTTTGACTTTATCATTTCAGTAAAAAATTTAACTCTAACATATATAATAAATAACGACTTAAAACAAGAAAATATCGCCTTAAAAAAGCTATACTTAGAAAGTTTAGAAATGAAAATTGAAAATGAAAACTTAAAACAAATGTTAAATTTTATAGACGAAATCAACATAAATTATCATTTCATTACATCAAAAGTATATTTATCCACAAAAAACAATATGGAAAATACATTAACTCTTAATATCGGAAGCAGCCACGGTATTCAAGAAGGCAATCTTGTTTTAGGCAAAAGAAAAAGTGTAATCGGAAGAACAATCAACATAAGAGAAAACAATTCCGACGTTTTATTATTAACCGATATTAACTCAAAAATTCCAGTTTATACTTTAAACACAAATGAAAGATTAATATTATCGGGTTCCAATGGCAATTATCTTCAAATAGATTTCTTTAATTCAAAAAATCCAAACTTAGTTGAAGACGATTTGGTTTACACATCTGGTGATTCAAATATCATTCCAAACGGCCTGTATGTTGGAAAAATCAAAAAAATAAAGAATAAATTCATGGTTGAGACAGATGAAGAAATGAATAAAATATTCACCGTAATGATAATTATTCCAAAAATAATAAATAAATAATTTTTTATAAGGTTGGAAGGCTTAACACTATAAATCTTTGTGGTGTTAGGTCTCCTTTTGTGGTGTTGGGTCTTGTTGTAGTGTTAGGTCTCTCATGGTGTGTTTGTGGTGTTGGGTCTCCGAACCCAACACCAGAAAATATCAAATCTTAATTTATTTTTTTGTTTAAATTTGAGATAACACCAGGTGTTGGGTTCGGAGACCCAACACCACAAAGGAGACCCAACACCACAAAGGATAAGAAAAAATAAATTAATAATCGCAACTCATTCTATTAATAACATCTACCCCGATAACATTGTTTTTACTATCAAAAGAACATTTTACACAATTCTCTTCTTTAGCCCCAAAAGCATTAGGTGTTTTTATTAAAAAATATCCATACCCAGCACCGTTTTTTCTCAAAGAAACAGAACTTTTACCAAAACTGGAATAGACCGTGCTTGATAAATAATAACTGCAATTATTAACACCATCATTTGAGTGATCTGTCGCCGCCATAATACAAAAAGATAAAAAAATAATTGGTAATAATAATGTTATCAATATTTTATAAGAACTTTCACTATTGCGTTTAATATTTTCTATTAGTTTAGTAAAAGAATTTTCAAAAATTATAAACAAAAAAATTAAAATCCCTAGGATAGTAAGAAAAATAAATATAGCATCAAGTAGTTCTAGTTCCATAAATACATACCAGTAGTTAATATATTAATATTAATTAAACATTAATGGTTAATTGTCAAGAAATTTATTTACCAATAGCATGTAAATAAAAAGTAAACCAAACTATATGAATAAATTTCAAGAGTATTTGGCAAACAACATAAGGCTAATAAGGAAAAGGAAAAAGTTAACTCAAATGCAATTAGCTGATTTATGTGAAACTTCTACAAATTATATAGGATTGATGGAAACAGCGAGAAGATTTCCATCGGTTGATATGTTGGAAAAAATTGCAAATGCCTTGGAACTGAAACCTCAAGAATTGTTTGCTGAACCAATAGGAAACTGCAATAGCACCAATAAGAAAGACAGAATTTTAGCTAGAATTGTTGAAGTGCTGAGTGAAGAAATGTAATCGTTTATTTATCTAAAATGATATTTTACAACTGTAGTGTTGGATCTTCGAACTCAACACCAAAAAATGTCAAATCTTAATTTATTTTTTGGTTTAACTTTGAGATAACATCAGGTGTTGGGTTCGGAGACCCAACACCACAAAAGAAGCTGAAAATATATTATTATTTTTTTATTAAACTATCTAATTTTTTTATTATTATTTTTCTCTCTTCTTTGCAAATATCCTTTGTAATATCTTTATCAGAAAGTATTTCTTTGGCATATTTTAAATATTTATCATAAATATTTTTGTTATTCATTGCAATATCTAATAATTTATTATCGAATAATTCATCAAAGTATTTTTTATTAATGGGTATGTACTTTATTGATGTTTTAATTAAACTTCTTATACTAATATTTCCATATTTAAAATCATTAATTTCAGATAAATATTTTTTATCATATTTATTTGTCAATTTTAAAAAGAATTCAAGCAATATTTCGAAATGATAATTATTATCATTTATTATGCTATTTTTCAAATCATCAATTAAATAAAAATATAATTCCCATAGTATATCTTTGTCATCTTTTATATATTTTTGATATACTTTTACAATTAATCCTTTACTTCCTAGTGCGCTTTTAAATATAACATCATCAAGAACAAATATAGTCTTAATTAATATTATAGCTGTTGCAATAATATTAATAATGTAAGTTATCACTCCAAAATTAAAAATTTTTATATAATTTTGTAAAATTAAATAAAATAAAAATACGAATGAATTTATAAAGAATGATTTACTTTTACTATTATCTATAATTTGTTTTGATATAAATTCTATATTTTTTGTGAGACTTTTTAATTTATCTTTTAAAATTTGAAGTATTAAAGGTAATAAAAATGTTGGAATTGCAATCGCAACAGCACAAATCATACTAAACCCATTATTTGTATAGTTCTGAGCATCGCTAAAAAACCAACTACTTTTTAAAAACCACAAATCAATATTTTGAAAAATATCATTTTCAAAACACTTAGTGACTAAAAATGGAAAATCTATATATTGAAAACAAACAAAACTATTAATTATTCTTAATATAATTAAAACAATTATCACTAAAAAAAATATTATTAAAAAATTATCATTTAAAAAAATAAATAAATTCCTCAGATAGTTTTTGAATCCTTTTTCTATATTTTCTTCTAAATTAATATTATTTCTTTCCATATCACTTCACCATCACTCCATCTCCCTTCACCCCAACCACGACTTTCTTATCCGTCTTAATTTTTCCCCCAATAATCTCATTCGCCAGCACATTCTCTATATCCCTTTGAATTACTCTTTTCAATGGTCTTGCGCCATAAATTGGATCGTAGCCCTTTTCTGCCAAATATTTATACAACTCTGGCGTGAACTCAACCGTATAACCTTTTTCTTTCAACCTCTTCTCTAATCCTGCGAGTTGTATTTTAACTATGCCATCAATATTTTCCTTACTTAGCTTGTGGAATAAAATGATTTCATCAAGCCTATTAATAAATTCTGGTCTAAATGCTTTGCGAACTTCGTCCATTACCTTATCTAAAACTTTTTCTGCCTCTTCGTCATCTTTTAACATTGAAAGATATTGCGAGCCTAAGTTTGAGGTCATGATTATGATTGTATTTGTGAAGTTGACGGTTCTACCTTGGCTGTCGGTTAATCGTCCGTCGTCTAGGACTTGCAATAAAATGTTAAATATATCTGGATGGGCTTTTTCAATTTCGTCAAAAAGTATTACTTGATATGGTCTTCTCCTTACTGCTTCGGTTAGGACGCCGCCTTGCTCGTAGCCTACATATCCCGGAGGTGCGCCAATTAGTCTTGCGACTGCATGTTTTTCCATGTATTCTGACATATCAATTCTTAAAATTGCTTTGTCATCATCAAACATAAATTCAGCCAATGCTTTGCAAATTTCAGTTTTTCCAACGCCAGTTGGTCCTAGGAATAGGAAACTGCCAATTGGTCTGTTGGCGTCTTGTAAACCTGCTCGGCTTCGTCTAACAGCATTTGAAATTGCGATTACAGCTTTCTCTTGTCCTACTACTCGTTTTTGAAGGAAGCCTTCCATGTGTAGCAATTTTTCTTTTTCGCCTTCCATCATTTTATCAACAGGAACGCCGGTAATTTTTGAAATAATTTTTGCTATGTCTTCTCGTTTTACTTCTTGTTCTATGGTTCCGTTGCCTTCTTTTTCAAGCTGTTTTAATTCCTTCTGCAAATTAGGAATTAATCCGTAGGAAAGCTCTCCTGCCTTGCCTAAATCACCTTTTCTTTGAGCTACTTCAAGTTGGTATTTTGCTTCATCAAGCTTGTTTTTAAAGCTGTTAATTTTTTCAAGCTTTGCTTTTCCAGCTTTCCATTTTGAAGTCATTTCTAATGATTTTTTCTCCAGCCCGTCAAGTTCTTTATTTATTTTGTCAAGCCTTGTTTTTGAAACATCATCGGTTTCTTTTTTTAACGCTTCAGCCTCAATTTTTAATTGCAAAATTTTTCTGTCCAGCTCATCAAGCTCTGTTGGCTTGCTGTCAATTTCCATTCTAATTCGGCTGCTTGCTTCATCAATTAAATCAATGGCTTTGTCCGGCAAAAATCTATCTGTGATATATCTGTTTGAAAGAACGGCTGCGGCAACAAGCGCATCATCTTTAATTTTAATTCCGTGATGCATTTCATATTTTTCCTTGATGCCTCTAAGTATTGAAATTGTGTCTTCAATGGTTGGTTCTGGTGTGTAGACTGGTTGGAATCGCCTTGCGAGCGCTTGATCTTTCTCAATGTATTGTCTGTATTCATCAAGTGTTGTTGCACCAATGCAATGCAAATCACCCCTTGCCAAAGCTGGTTTTAACAAGTTTGATGCGTCCATTGCGCCGTCAGTTTTTCCTGCCCCAACAAGCAAATGCAATTCGTCAATGAATAAAATAATTTTACCATTTGATTTTTCAACTTCGTTTAATAGAGTTTTTAGCCTTTCTTCAAATTCCCCTCTGTATTTTGCACCAGCAATCAAGGCACCCATATCAAGACTTAAAATGTCTTTGTCTCTTAAACTCTCTGGAACATCGCCGTTTATAATTCTTTGAGCTAAACCCTCAACAATAGCAGTTTTTCCAACGCCCGGTTCACCAATTAAAACTGGATTATTTTTAATTCTTCTTGATAAAACTTGAATGGCTCTTCTGATTTCTTCATCTCTTCCAATAATTGGATCAAGTTTTCCATCTTTTGCTAATTTTGTGATGTTTTTTGTAAATTTTTCCAGCGCTTGATAACTGCCTTCCGCAGTGTCTGTATCAGCAGTTTTTCCTGCTCTCAATTTGTTTATAACATCGGTTAAGCTTTTTTCATTTATACCATGAGATTTAAATATTTTGGCTACTTCTCCATTTTCTTCCAAAAAAGCTAGTAAGACAATTTCCAAAGTGATAAATTTATCCTTTCTTTTTTCCGCAATTCTTTCAGCAAGTGTCAAAACTCTCGAACAATCACTGCTTAAAGTTGGCTCAATGTTTGAACCGCTAACTCTTGGCAGCCTTGATAATCTATCAGAAACATCCTGATTAATTAAATCAAGATTTCCCCCAGCTGATGAAAGTATTTGGGAAACTAAACCGTCCTTATCTGCTTGAATTCCAACATATAAATGTAGTGCTGTAATAAATTGATTTTGCTCCTCTATCGCAATAGATTGTGCTTGTTGTATGGCTAGTTTGAGTTTTTCAGTATATTGTTCAAATTTCATAATCTTCCAATTTTTGAAACTAATTAAAATATAAGTTGTGTTTCAAAAAAATTCAAGATTAAAGTTAATATTATGGTTGAGATTGTTTATTTATTATAGCTCTTTGCATTTTAATTATAATGCTAGGTTCTGTTTTATAGTTGCACTTTATCCTTCAAATATTTCCCGTGGCTAATTATATAAAATGACTATTACATAAAATAGCAAAGAAATAACAATTCCCGATCCGGCTAAAGTTAAATCTTTTAATATATTTCTTATAGTACTTTTATATCTATCTCTGAAATTTAAAGCCTGACTTTCTTTATATCTCGCAATACTCAACTCTCTGCCACCTAAAACGCCTATAAACGTCCATGTCGTAGCTATTGGTATAGTACTAGTATATGTCATAGTTAGAATAATAGCCGCATAACTCAAATTAATTATAGAAGTAGAATAAATATTTGCTATATCGGTTTTTTCATCAACAATTTCTTGAATTGGACCGCCTCTATTGTAAATATTAAAACCAATCATAGCTATACCTAACCCTATAAATAAAATCAAGCTATAAGTACTAATTTCTCTAGGAATATATACAACCATATTTGAGGTATTTTGAGATAGCCAAGATACCCACAAAACACCACTTGAAAACCATTGGAAAATTAGCCAGCCCTTAATTTCAATTTCATTTTTATCTTTATCTTTAAATATTTTTGCAAAATATTTTTGTAAAAATGACCATAATATAAAACTGGAAACAAAGGCTAAAATATAACTATATAGCGTTTTTATTAAGATAAACCCTAAAACATCTTGCGTAGAAAAAACAGATAAAATCAAAAAAGTTGTGCTCACAGGAATTTTGTTGCAAGTTAAAATAATCAACAAAATAGGAGCAGCGAAGTGCATTAAATTCACTTGTGGATCATAAGGAATGTCATGCAGCCTCCTGAAATCCAGCTCATGATTAAATCCAAACCAAGCTACTAACATTGTTATAATAAACAGAGAACCAATATAAATCCACATTTTCCACCATTTTGTTTTGGAATTTGCACTTAAAAATGTTCCTATTGTCTGAATGGAGTCATTTGTCATAGTGCTAAACATTGATAAAGACAATGCTATCCATTTTAATTCAACACTTGATGGCGATAGTATAATTATCAATGTCAAAACCAACAATAAAAATGTGGAGTTTTTTTTAGATAAAAAACCTATTTTTTTGTTAAAAATAAGGGGAAATTTTCTTTTTAAAAATTCCATTAAGTGAGTAAAAATAAATTAACTTTCAACGAGGATATTATATAATTTTTAAAAGTAAATAGAGATATAAGTGAATTATTGGTAATCATGCGTTTGAAGGCTTTCTAACATAATTATAAGCAGTTTTATCCCAAAGAACGAAGAATTTTTAATTAAAAATTAAAATCACTATCTTTTACAGTGCCCAATTGGCTCATAACATCTTTTAATTGATTTTTATCCATATTTCCAACAACTTCAATTGTCTTTTTAATTTGTTTAAATTTTTTCAATAGGCTATTAACTTCTTGAATGTTTGTCCCAGAACCTTTTGCAATTCTAAATTTTCTTGAAGAATTTAATATTTCTGGATTTTTTCTCTCAAGAATAGTCATTGAATAAACTATGGATTCTTGTTTTTTTAATAAATTATCGTCAAATCCTTTTTGTTGCATAAAATCTTTAATTTTAGCAGCACCCGGCAAAAAACCTAGCATTGTTCCCAATCCGCCAAGCTTTTTTAAACTTCTTAATTGGCTCAAAAAATCATCAAAATCAAATGTTCCTTTTTTAATTTTAGCTTCTAATTTAGCTGCTTCCTCTTCATTGACAACCTCTTGAGCTTTTTCAACAAAAGAAATTATATCGCCCATATCAAGAATTTTTGAGGCAATTCTTTCTGGTATAAATTCGTCAAATTGATCTAATTTTTCACCAGAAGACATATATTTAATTGGGCAGCCAGTAGCTATTTTCATAGTTAAAGCACAACCCGCTCTGCCGCCACCGTCAATTCTAGTCAAAATAATGCCGCTTAAACCAATTCTGCCATTGAATTCGTTTGCTATATTAACAGCGTCTTGTCCCATTAATGAGTCTGCAACTAACAATTTCTCATTAGGTTTTATAAATTCAACTAATTGTTCCAATTCTTTCATTAGATCTTCATCAATAGCCATTCTTCCGGCTGTATCAAAAATTACAACATCATAATTTTTGCCTTTTATAAATTCCAGGGTTCTTGCGGCTATTTCAAGCGGTTTTTCGCTTTCTTTAATTTCCAGGCTGTCAACATTTGCCTTTTGTGCCAACATTTCTAATTGTTTTTTTGCAGCAGGTCTATAAACATCTAATGAAACTAATAATACTTTCTTTGAATTCTTTTCTTTTAATCTTTTAGCTAATTTTGCTGTAGTTGTAGTTTTTCCAGCACCTTGCAAGCCGCACATCATAATAAATATAGGCTTTGAAGTTTCTAAATCAATCTCGCAAGTATCATTTCCAAGCAAATACAACAGTTCATCATTAATTATTTTAACAATCATCTGTCCTGGCGAAACTTTTTTAATCACTTCTTCACCAATAACTTTGTCTTTGATTCTCTTTATAAATTCCTTAATAATTGGCAACGAAACATCTGCCTCAAGCATTGCAATCCTTATTTCTCTAAGGGCAACTTCAAAATCTTCCTCGCTTATAAACTTTCGTCCTCTTAATTTATCTATTATTCCACCAAAATTTTTTGTAATAGAATCAAACATCTTAAATACATTGTTAATTGTTGATAGTATATCTAACAATATAATTTTTTAAATCAAGAAAATAATAAAATATGTAGCTATTTTTATATTTCTTGCATTCATTTTTGATTTAAAGGAAAATATCTAACCAATAAAATGAAGCTAAAAAATTATTTTCTTGCAAATAATCAAAAATAAATTATTTATTTAATTATAATTAACAAAATTTTATAAACAAAAATGTTTAACAAAATAAAAGATTGTAATGTGAAAAACAAAGTTGTTTTTGTCAGGGCTGATATGAATATTACTATTAAAAATGGTAAAATTATTGATGACACTAGAATTAAAGCAACAATACCAACTATTGAATATTTAGTAAAAAATGGGGCTAAAGTCGTTTTGACTTCTCATTTGGGTAGTCCTAAAGGAGTGGCTAGTGATGAGTTGTCTTTGAAATTGGTATTACAGAGATTAAAAGAATTAATGCCGAAAGTTAAGTTTAATTTTTCGGAAGATTGCATTGGCGATAAAACAAAAAAAGATGTTGAAAGTACAAAGTTTGGCGAAGTGATTTTGCTTGAAAATTTAAGATTTCATAATGGCGAAGAGGATAATGATGAAAATTTTGCTAAGGAACTGGCAAAATCAACAGGTGCGGAAATTTATGTGAATGACGCTTTTTCAACATGCCATAGAAAACATGCTTCAATGGTTGGCTTGCCAACTATGTTGCCAGCTTATGCAGGTTATACACTGGAGGAAGAATTAGAAAATTTAACTGAATTAGTTTCAAAGCCGGAAAAACCAGTTATGGTGATTGTTGGTGGTTCAAAAGTTTCTACAAAATTAGAATTATTGCAAGCTTTGGTTAAAAAATATGAATATGTAGTTGTTGGCGGCGGTATGGCTAATACATTCTTATATGCATTGGGAAAACCAACAGGAAATTCATTAAAAGAGGAAGAGCTTAAAAATGATGCTTTAAATTTATTGAAAGAAGCTGAAGCAAGCCATTGCAAAGTTATTTTGCCAGTTGATGTTGTTGTGGCAAATCAAGTTGCAGAAAATCAATCAGTAAAAACAGTTTCTATTGATAACGTTCAAAAAAATGACATTATCGTTGATTTGGGTGAAAAAACAATTGCCTTGATTGAAGAGACATTGAATAAATGCAAAACAGTTATTTGGAATGGTCCGATTGGCATTTATGAAATTTCTCCATTTAATAAAGGAACTGATGGTTTAGCTGAAATTATTGCTAAATTGACTGGCAAAGCAAAGATTAAATCAGTTGCTGGCGGTGGTGATATTTTAGCAGCTTTAAATAAGGCTCATTTAACTGAAGAATTCACTTATGTATCAACCGCAGGCGGTGCATTCTTAAAATGGTTGGAAAAAGGTAAATTGCCAGCTGTTGAAAAGATTTTAAAATAAATTTAAATATTTTTAAAATAGATAACTCGCTAATTGAATTGGCGAGTTATTTAATTAGTTCCAATAATTCGTTTTCTTTATAGTTTGCAAATTTGCCGCTTGAAAAGAAAGTTATGGTTGAGGAGTTTTTTTGATTGACGCCACGGCAACTCATGCATGAATGGGTTGCTTTGGCTATAATAAATAAATGCTTAACCTGCATATTTAAAATTATGGAATCAGCAATATATTTTACTAATTTTTCTTGAAGTTGTAGGCGTCTTGCGAAACAATCAACAATTCTAGCAAATTTGCTTAGTCCTAAAACCTTGTCTTCTGGAATATATCCTATATTTATAACCCCAGTAAATGGTAAAAGATGATGTTCGCATACGGAAGCAAATTCTATATTTTTAATTATAACTAAATTTTTATTTTTAACTTTGAATAATTTATATAAGTCTTTGTCGTTTATATTATATCCGCTAAGCATTTCTAGCCAACCCTTTGCTACTCTTTCTGGAGTTTCTTTAATTATATCCTTATTTAAAACATTATTGGAATTAACTTCTTTTAAAAATGATTCTGTTAATTTTTTTACCAATTCTTTATTTATCATAGAATAAACTCCTTATAAAATCTTTATGAGAAAAAATCAGCATACCAAATTATTTTGCTTATTGAGAGGCCAATAATTCGTATGTAGCTTCATTATTGTCGTTTTCTTTAACTGTGGCTTTAAAACATAGTGGAATTGTATCCACAATCCATTTTGCTATATTTTCTGATGTTGGGTTAAAATCCAATACATCGTTTAAATTTTTATGGTCTAATTTATCTTTAATTAACTTTTTAATATAAGTAAAATCAACAACCATTCCATTGCTATCTAATGTTTTTGAGCGGCAATATATAATTATTGTAAAATTATGTCCGTGAAGATTCTCACACTTGCTTTCATAATCTAAATATAATTGATGGCTTGCGCTTATTTCTATCGTTTTTTTAATTGTATACATAAGAAAGCTATTGTTTAACTATAAATAGTCTAATTATTTGCGCAATAATATCAAGTCAATTTTAAATATGACTAAATGCTATTGAAAAATAATAAAGCCTCTTGAGTTTCCAATGGCGTATGCGTTCTGATTATATCTACTTTATTAGCAATTTTTAAAGATATTGCAAGCGATTCAAAATCACGATTTCCAATAGAATTGGAATTATATTTTTTAATAAATGATTTTCTTGAATGCCCGATTAAAATTTTTAATTTATATTTCTGGAATTGTTCTATTTCTTGCAATATGTTTATGCTTTGAAATTCATTTTTTCCAAATCCTAATCCTGAATCAAAAATAATTCTATCTAAATCTATTCCATCATTTTCAAAGATTTTTAATTTTGATTTTAGCCACTCTTGAAGCACTTTTATTATATTTTCATCTTTTTCTATTGTTAAATCACTTCTTGGCGGAACAGATAAGGAATGCATTAGAACATATTTAACATGCTCATTGCTCTTTAATAATTCAATCATTCTTTTATCATTTAATCCACTCACATCATTAATTATGTCAAACCCGTTCTCAATAGCGATTTTAGCTGTTTCATAATGGTATGTATCAATACTCAAACTTGGTTTAAAATATGAAAATTTTTTATTTTTTAAATAATTAAAAATTGGATTTAATCTTTCTAATTCCTCTTGATATGTTATTGGGGCAGCCTTTGGATTTGTGGACTCCGCACCAATATCAATAATTCCAACCATTTTATTTTCCCATAATTCAAAATCTTCAATAAATTTTTCAATATTATTATGAACTCCGCCATCTGAAAAGGAGTTTGGAGTAATATTCATAATACCCATAAAAACTGGTTGATGATTTTTAGAATAATAGTTTTGGTTTTTTAAAATATTTAAATCTAAAAAACTTAATGCGTCAAGCAAGAAATATCTTTCAAATAAAGCTTTATGCGGAATTATTAAGTTTTCGGTTTCAATTTTAAAATCTTTGTATAATAAAATATCAATATCTATTGTTCGTGGAGCCCATTTTTTAGAGAAATCCCTACCCATTTCATGTTCTATTTTTTTGCATATTTTCAATAAATTTTCGGGGCTTTCTTTAGTTTCAACTTGAATAACGCAATTTGAAAATGGAATATTCCAATAATTAGGCGAATTATCTAAAAGCAAAGCTGGAGTTCTATATACCGGAGAAGTTTTGACAAATTTAACATTATTTTCCTCTAATTTTTTAATGGAGTTTATTAAGTTTTCCTCTCTATTGCCTAGATTGCTTCCCAATGCCAAAAAAATTTTGTTATTCATTGCAAATTACCATTTTTAACTTACTTTTAAACTAGACTAAAGAAATTTTATTACAATGTTTTTATCAATAATAGCAGCTATTGGAAATCAAAACCAAATAGGATTAAACAATAGAATTCCTTGGAATGTGAAAGATGATTTAGAGATATTTAAAAATTTGACATGCAATCATTCAATAATTATGGGAAGAAAAACTTTTGAAAGTATAGAAACTCCATTAAAAAATAGAAAAAATATAATAATAACAAAAAATAGAAATTTTAAAGCTGATGGATGTTTTATAGTCCATTCAATTAATGAGGCAGCTGATTTTTGTAAGAATGATGATGAAGTGTTTATTTGTGGAGGAGCGAGTATTTATTTAGAGTTTTTAAAAAATAATAGTTCGTTATTGAAAAAAATGTATATTAGTCATGTAAATTATGATGGTGAAGCTGATACATTTTTTCCAGATTTTAATAAGTATGAGTGGATAAAAAAAGAGGAAATATCTTTTTCTAGGTCATTGAAAAATGAGCATAGTTTTAATTTTTTAACTTATGAAAAATTCTTAAAATAAAGATTACTTTTTGCTTGACAAATTTTAAGTTCTTGTTTTTTATAAGTTTAAAACTTGTCAAGCAAAAAATTTGTAAAAATACTATATCTTGTTATCTTTTTATTCTTGACAACTAGATATAGATATGTTTTTATAAGTCCACAAATTTAAAAAAGTTAATATAATGGAAAATAATAATGTTGTAAATAATGTTTTATTTTTAAAACCAAATTTAAAAAATAAACTTTCAAAAGCTTTTAAAAATTCAAAAGAAGGCTCTGTTTCTGATTTTTTAGATGGACTTTTGAAAAATAGTTTAAAATTAATTTCTGGAAATGAAGAAGATATAATAAAGCAAGAGTTAATTAACCAGAAACTATTTAAAGTCTACAAAGAATATATAAGAGAAGAAATTGAAAGCGAATATGAGTCAAAAGAAGAGCAAAGAGATACAAAAGTTAGTTCAAAACATTCGGTTCAAGAGTATATAGACAAACAGGATTGGAGAATTAATGCAAATGCAAATACTGGATATAGCAATGCTGGCATGATTAACAATCTTTCTGGAAAATTGATTGCAAATTATTGGTTGGATAATATTTATTCGAAAGAAGAAGGCGAGTCTCACAGAATTGGAGATTATCATATCCATGATTTAGACTGCTTAACCGCATATTGTGCTGGTTGGTCTTTAAGAGCTTTGCTTGATGAGGGATTTAATGGAGTTAAGGGTAGAGTTTCGGCACAAGCACCTAAACATTTTAGAAGTGCGTTGGGTCAAATGGCGAATTTTTTGGGTATTTTGCAGTCTGAATGGGCTGGAGCACAAGCTTTTAGTAGTTTTGATACTTATTTAGCACCTTATGTATTTTTAGATAATTTATCTCCAAAAGAAATAAAAAGAGCCATTGCTAGTTTTGTATATAATTTGAATGTTCCAGCGAGGTGGGGACAATCTCCTTTTACAAATGTAACAATGGATTTTACGGTTCCAACAGATTTAATAGATCAATTTCCAACAAAAAATGGACAACATTTGTTTAAAGGGCTGGGCGAAGGAAATTTGTTTGGCAGCGATAATATATTGGAAAGAGCGAAAGAAAGAGGCGTGGGAAGTTTGGAAGAGTTAACATATAAGCACTTTCAAAAAGAAGTTGAAATGATTGATATTGCGTATTATGAAGTTATGACAGAAGGCGATAATGAAGGCCAGCCATTCACTTTCCCAATTCCTACGGTAAATATTACAGAGGATTTTAATTGGGATACTCCAGCTATTGATGCGTTATTTGAAAATACTGCAAAAATAGGTAGTTCATATTTCCAAAATTTTATTGGAAGCCAATATATGAAAGATAAAAATGGAAATATAGTTCCAAATCCGGAAGCTTATAAGCCGGGTGCTGTTAGAAGTATGTGCTGCCGTCTTCAATTGGACTTAAGGGAACTTTTAAAGAGAGGAAATGGCTTATTTGGTTCTGCTGAAATGACTGGTTCTGTTGGCGTTGTAACTCTTAATATGGCAAGACTTGGCTATAGATTTAAGGGATACTCTGATGGTATTGCAAGAATTGGTGATAAACAAGGAATGTTGAAGGAAATTGGCAGATTAATGGATTTAGCAAAATCAACATTAGAAAAGAAAAGAGTTTTCATTCAAGAGCTTTATGAAAGAGGTTTTTATCCATATACTAAAAGATATTTAAAACACTTTAGAAACCATTTTTCAACTATTGGATTAAATGGTATAAATGAGATGATAAGAAATTTCACTGATGATAGTTATGATATTAGCGATCCAAGAGGTATAGCTTTAGCAACTGAGGTTCTTGAGTTTATGAGAAATAAATTAAAGGACTATCAAAATGAAACTGGAAACTTGTATAATCTTGAAGCAACACCAGCTGAAGGAACTACATATAGATTTGCAAAAGAAGACAGAAAGAGATATCCTAATATAATTCAAGCAGGAAATTATCCAAATATTTACTATACAAACAGCAGCCAATTACCTGCAAATTATACGGATGATCCATTTACAGCCTTAAATTTACAAAATGATTTGCAAACTAAATACACTGGCGGAACAGTTTTGCACTTATACATGAGCGAAAGAATTAGTAGCGGTGAGGCATGCAGAAGGTTTGTAAAAACTGTTTTAAGTAATTACAAAATACCTTATATTACTATTACACCTGTATTTTCAACTTGCCATGAACATGGTTATTTGAGTGGAGAACAAAAAACTTGTCCAATATGCGGAGAACCAACTCAGGTTTGGACTAGAGTTATGGGATACCATAGACCAGTTGACCAATTTAATGTTGGAAAACAAGGCGAGCATAACGAAAGATTATTCTTTAAAGAAGATACAGAAGAGATTTGCACCTATGAAAAGAAGATAAGAAAGACGGCAGCTTGCTAGGGTTATGAATTATTTTATATCATATTGTGTTTGATATTCTTTAATTAGTAGACTGTTCTGCAGCTCCTCCTTATATTTCCTCTTATTGCAAAGTAATTTGTAGCTCCCCTTTGTTCTTCGGACATTTTCTTCACCACTGCTCGAAATCTTTCCCATCCTTGAGGGGAAATGTCTGAAGGACAAAGGAGAACTACATGTTAGCTAATAAAAAACTACCACAATAATTAAACGCAATATGACATCATTCGCAACTCACAATTCCATATTTTGAATTTATTTTTATCTTGAAAATTATTAATAACCTTTTATTCTCAAACAAAAGTAATAAATTTTTATGCCCTATGCATTATATGGGTAAAACTATAGAGTTTGATGATAACAAGTGTATAAAGTGTACTAAATGCGTGATGAGATGCAAGAATAACAGTGTTGGTTATCTTGAAATTAAAGCGGATAATGAGGGAAAAAAACATCTATGTGCGAAGGCGGGAATAGAATGTATTCATTGCGGGCAATGCACATTGGTTTGTCCTGTAAATGCGATTAGATCTCAACCGTCTTTGAATGAGGTTAAGGAGATTTTGAAAGATAAAAGCAAAACCCTTATCGTTCAATGCGCTCCATCAATTAGGGCTTCTATTGGTGAGGGTTGGAATATGGAGCATACAGTAGATATTGAAAAGAAAATGAATACGGCGTTTAGATTGCTTGGTTTTAATAAGATTTTTGATGTTAATTTTGGAGCAGATATTACGACTATGGTTGAAGCTCAAGAACTGACTGAAAGGTTGAATAATCCAAATGCCAAATTGCCAATGTTTACTTCCTGTTGTCATGCATGGGTTGAGTTTGCGTTAAAATATCATCCAGAATTAAAAGAGCATCTAACAACAGCCAGATCTCCACATTTGCATAGTGCTGGAGCCTATAAAACTTGGTGGGCGAAACAGAATAATATAGATCCAAAAGACATAATTGTTGTTTCTATAATGCCTTGCACATCAAAAAAAGAGGAAATATTGGAAGAGACTTCAAAAATTAACGGCATAAGACTTGTTGATTACAGTTTGACGGAAAGGGAAGTTATACAATTAATTAAAGATAGCAATATAGATTTTCCAAATCTGGAAGGAAGTGAAGCTGATAGTTTGTCTAATTATAGCGGTGCTGGAGTAATTTATGGAGTAAGTGGCGGCGTTATGGAATCAGCGTTGAGAACTACTTATAAAATGATGACTGGTGAAGACTTGAAAGATTTTAATTTAACAGAAGTGAGAACAGATATTGGAGGATTTAAAACTGCGGAAATAGATCTCAAAGGCAGAAAAATTAAGGTTGCCGTAGTATCAACACCGCAAAATGTAGAGAAAATTTTGCTTGAGTTGAAGGACAATCCAAACGCTTATCAATATATTGAAGTTATGGCTTGTGCCGGTGGTTGTATAGGCGGTGGTGGAATGCCTTTATTGCCGATAAAATTAGCGGATCAAATATCTTTAATTGAAGAGCGAAGAAAAGTCTTATATGAGCTAGATAAAATGAAGAAAAATGAAAGGACAGCTCACAGCAATCCAATGGTTCAAGAGTATATGGCATGGGTTAAATCTCAAAATAATCCAAATTTAGAAAATGATTTATATCATACAAAATACGAAACTTATGCATGAAAATAAAAAAATAGCAATTTTTGGTAAAACTGGCTCATCTATAACAGCAGCTCTCTTGAGGCATGTATTTTGTAAAATAAAAAACAAAATTTCATATGAGGCTTGTATCAGTAATTTTAATAAAGGCAAAATCGATATTAAAAATTTTGATGACAAAAATATTACTTCATTGCAATTAACTCATTTTGATAAAATAATTTGTTTTGATTTAGAATATTCTAAAAAAGATATAGAAAAAATTAAGAATATAATTGCAAATCAAACCAATAATGATCTTTTAATACTTAACATTGATAACAAACATGTCAAAGAATTATATTTTTATGTTAAAAATGATGTAAATCATAACTCAAAAATCATACCAATTTCTATAAAAAAACTTCAAAAAGATGGTGCGTCATTTATTGGAAATGAGATATACTTTAATAATAATGAATATTTAACAAACGAATTTAAAGCCTTAACCGGCGAACAGAATAAAACAAATATTCTTGCAAGTTTTGCACTGTTGGTATCAGATGGCTTTGATGAACAAGAAATTATTGAAAATTTTTATAATTTTAAAAATATAAATGATATTTTTGAAACCATATCACATAAAAATAATTTTACATTCATTAACGACATAAAAAACAAAAATAAATTACAATCATTAAAATCTTTTGATAATATATATTGGATCTTGTGTTGTCATAATGTTAAATTTGAATTTGATAAATTTACCGAATTAGACGAATATTTTAAAAATATTAAATATGTTTTTATTTTGGGCGAATATAGCGATGAAATGTTAGAAATTTTTAGAGAAAATGATGCAAAGTATTTTATTATGTATAATATGGAAGAGATAATCAAACAAATCAGTGAATTAATGAAAGAAGAAAATAAGGAAGAAAAAATAAATGTCATTTTATCATCATTAAACGACATTGAAAGTGATAAATTTTATCAACAATGCAGTCATGAATTTGAAAAAATAGTGGGAAATAAAAATGAATAATTTAGAAAAATTAAAAGGAAAATTTATAACATTTGAAGGCGTTGAAGGCGCTGGAAAAAGCACACAATCAAAATTGCTTGTTGAATATCTAAACAAAAATGGTATTGAAGCCGTTTGGACCAGAGAACCCGGCGGAAGCGAGGGAGCAGAAGAAATAAGAAAATTATTAATCAACGGAACTGTGAATAAATGGGATGGCATAACCGAATTATTATTGATGTATGCAGCAAGAAGAGATCACACCGAAAAAAAAATAAAACCTTTATTGGCAGAAGGCAAAGTTGTTATTTCCGATAGATATTTTGATTCCACCCTTGCTTATCAAGGATACGGACATCAATTAAACTTAAACAAAATTAGAATGGTTCAAGAAGTTGTTTTAGAAGATTTTAAACCAAACATTACAATTATTTTAGATTTAGACGCAGAAAAAGGACTTAAAAGAACCGACATAAGAGGCGAAAAAAATAGATTTGAAGACATGAAATTAGATTTTCATAAAAGAGTAAGAGAAGGTTTTCGAAAAACCGCAGAACAAGAACCTGACAGAGTAAAGATAATAAATGTCGAAAATAAAAGCATTGAAGAGCTACAGAAAGAAATAATACAACTAATATTAATGTAGCTATTGATTTTATTAAAACATTGTTTTATCATAACGAAACATAATTATTTTAAAAATTTAATATAAAAGTATAGTTTATGCCCAAAATAAAAACCAACAGCTCCTGCAAAAAGAGATTCACATTAACAGGAA
>CAZBNS010000021.1:0-21836 GCA_964493475.1 uncultured Rhizobiaceae bacterium
TTATTGTACATTATATTTTTAATATATGCAAGTTATTTTTGAAAAAAATGAGAATATTAGACAAAATTAGAAAAACATATCACCTTCTTAAAGGTAAGTTAGCAACTATAAATCCATTACCAAAAAAAAATAAAATTAGAGATTTTGATAATTCGGATTTTAATGAAGAAAATTTTAAAAAGAGATTATTCTTTACGGTTATTTCTTTATTTTTAATTTGTTTGTTTGCTGTTTCATATATTTTTTTGAAGATTAATGCTGTTGATGAAACTGGAAATGTAGACGAAAATATTCCGCCTCTTAAAATTATAATTCCATATCCAAATAACGCAATAAATATAGATGATTACGAAATTTTAAAATATAAAATTAAAAGTGGCGATAATTTAATAAATATTCTCACTCAAAACATTGGAATTTCAAATTCTGATGCGTTTAAAATATTGGGTTCATTAAAAAAAGTATATAATACATCTCAGTTGAAGGCTGGCCAAATAATTGATTTTAAATATAGAATATTGGTTAGTCAGAATGAAGAGGGGCAAATAGAAGAGAAAATTGTTTTAGAAGAGCTAAAATTAATTCCCGATGCTAAGGAGCAAGAGGTTGTTGTGAGTTTGGTTGGAAATAATTATGAGGCAAGAAAAAATAATATTTCTCTGAATAAAAATTATTTAAAATACAAAGTGGTAATAAAAGAAAGCTTATTTAACGATGGAGTTGAGGCTGGTATTTCTCCTAGCGTGATGCTGGATTTTATTAAGTTTTTTAGCTTTGATATAGACTTTCAACGTGATTTGAGAAAAGGCGATACGTTTGAAATATTGTTTGAAAGTTATTATACTGACGATGGCAAGAAAATAAAAGATGGCGATATTTTGTATGCAAATATAAATAATCAAAATAAAGATTTTGAAATATACAAGTTCGGCAATAATTATTATGACCAGAACGGACAAAGCGTTCAAAAATCATTATTAAGAACTCCTGTTAATGGAGCGAGAATATCATCGGGTTTTGGCGTTAGAAAGCATCCGGTTCTTGGATATTCAAAATTACATGCAGGAAAAGATTTCGCAGCACCTATTGGAACTCCAATCTTCGCTGCTGGTGCTGGAACTGTTGTAAAAGCTCAATTTTGGAGTACGTGGGGAAATTATGTGAGGATAAGGCACACGAATGGTTATGAAACCGAATATGCGCATGCAAGTAAAATTGCTCCGGGAATAAAACCTGGTGTGAAGGTTAGACAGGGACAAACTATAGCTTATGTTGGAACTACTGGCAGATCCACAGGACCGCATTTGCATTATGGAGTTATTTATAATGATAAAAGAATTAATCCAGATAGAGTTAAATCTTTGCCAACTGTTAGATTAATAGGCGGAGATTTGATAAGCTTTAAAAAAGCGGCGGAAAAAATAGATCTTTACAGATTGAATATTCCTAATCAAAATTTGAAGTTAAAAAGATGAAAAATGATGTAAAAAAAGATTTTTCTATAACGGAACTATTTATTATAGTTATAATTTTCGGATTGGTTTTGGGTTTTGTTATACATGTGGAAATGAATAAAAATAGAGATGAAATCAACTATTTAATTTCTGATATTCAATCTTATAGAACTTCCATTAATAATTTCAAAAGAAAATACGGATTTTTGCCTGGAGATTTAAAAAAAACACAAATTTTTGATTTATCTGTGAGTAATACAGATGGAAATGAAAATGGACTTATTGAAGATAAAGAACAGCAATTGAGAAACTATAACAAGAATATTCATTTAGACGCAGAAGTTTTAAATTTTTGGCTGCATTTATATAAATCTGGTTTTATGGTAAAAAAGACAAAAAAAATATTTCCTTATATTAAATTCTTAAATAGCGGAATTCTTATTTTTACTGATGGAAATGACAACTTTTTTCATTTGGGTGTAAGCGGAATTAACAAAAATAATGAAATTGAGACAAAAAATAATTTAACGCCATATCAAGCTTATATAATAGATAAAAAAATAGATGATAGTTTGCCGCTTGATGGAAATGTTTTTATTATTAATGGAAAAATTTTAAATGCGGAAAATATTAAAAAAGCATACAAAGATTGCGCAACGGAATCCGAATATTTAACAGTATTTAAAAAGAAATTATGCCAAATTGTCATAAAATTATAATAAAAAGGAAGGAATAATGCCATTTACAATAGCAATAGTTGGTCGGCCAAATGTGGGAAAGTCAAGTTTGTTTAATAAACTTGTCGGAAGGAAAATAGCAATAGTTAATGATTTTGCCGGCGTTACAAGAGATAGAAAAATTGAAAAAGGAAGCCTTGGAGAAATGGAATTTGATGTTGTTGACACAGCGGGACTTGAATATAATCTTACAGATAAACAATTAGAAACAAGAATGGTTAAACAAACAGAGATAGCAATTTTCAATGCGGATTTATGTTTGTTTATGGTTGACGCAAGAGCTGGCATTCAATCAACGGATAAATATTTCGCAAACTGGCTAAGAAAAAAAGAAATACCAACAATTTTAATTGCCAATAAATGCGAATTTGAAAAAAGCGGACATTATATATTCGACAGTGATTATTATAGATTGGGACTTGGTGAACCAATAGCGCTTTCTGCCGAACACAACAATGGTTTTAATTTATTATACGATGCTATTGAACCGTTTTATGATAAATATCAAAAAGAATATAAAGAAGTAAATGACATTGAAAAGAAGGTTAATTTAAACACGGAAGACAAACAAGATAAAGAAGACAGGGAAATTACGATTGCTGTTGTCGGTAGACCAAATGCTGGAAAATCAACTTTGATTAATACTTTGTTAAAAGATGAGAGAGTTATCACCGGCAGCGAAGCTGGAATTACAAGGGACGCAATAGCTATCAGATGGGAATACAAAGATAAAGATATTAAATTAATTGATACGGCTGGAATTAGAAAAAAACATAATATTGATAGTGAGCTTGAAAAATTCGCCGTTGAGGACAGTTTTAGAGCTATTCGGTTTGCACAAATTGTCATTATGATGATAGACTCAACAACACCTTTTGACGTTCAAGACTTAATGATAGCAAATTCAATAGTTGAAGAAGGAAGAGGAATAGTTTTTGCACTAAATAAATGGGATACTATTCCAGAAGAAAAAAAACATAAATTTATGAATGACGCAATTGCAATCATAGAACAAAAAGCTCCGCTTGTAAAAGGTTGTCCTATTGTTCCAATTTCTGCCTTATATAGCAAAAATATAGACAAATTAGTTGACGCATGCTTGTTAGTTTATAAGGAATGGAATGAATATATAAAAACATCAGAATTAAACAATTGGCTAAGAATGATTGAAAAAGAACATACTCCGCCATTATTTAGAGGAAAGGTAATAAAATTAAAATATATTACGCAAGCAAAAAAACGACCACCAACATTTGTTTTGTTTACAAACAGTCCGGAAAAGTTGGAAAAAACTACTTATTCAAAGTATTTGGTGAATAGGTTAAGAGAAGATTTTGGTTTGAAACAAACAATAGTTAGACTATTGTTAAGAAAAGCTGATAATCCTTATGGTGATAGAAAGAAAAAGTGATTTTATAAATAAGCATATCATATTCCATCTAGTACTGCGATTGCATATTGAGAAAAAGAATTTGCCACTACCAAGGTAGGCTAAAATAACTATATAAATTATTAATCCAAGATTAATAAGCATATAATTATTTACTTTTATATTTTATATTTATATAGTCTTAATGTTTCGAATAATTTTTAAAAGTTAAAAATGAAACAAAATAAATTAGAAGGATTTTCATTAATAGAGCTTTCAATAGTTTTAATAATAATAGGTCTTGTTATGGCTGGTATAACGGGCGGAGCTTCGCTTATACAATCAGCAAAAGTAATTGGAATGATGAATGAGCTTAGATCTTACGATGTGGCTGTCAATACTTTTTATGCGGCTAGAGGTAGATTACCGGGAGACGTTGGTAATTTAGGAACGTTTGGCTATCAAACTTTTACATCAACAAGTTTTCCACCTCCATATTCAAGTGCTTTTAGTTTTGGTAATATGGCTTTATCAGCACCATTTATTGATTTATATTTAGAAGGGGTTATTGATTTTAAACCTGAAGTATTTGAAGGAGAAGCTTTTAATAAGTATGCCCTAGCTGAAATGGGGATTATACCTCTTTCGCAACAGAATAAATCATATTTCTATTATATGGCAACAAGAAAGGTTGCATCTGTTCGCCCGTACTTACAAAATATAGATTTACCATCAAATGAAATAGTTTTTGAATATAGAGATGATCTTGTTCCATCACTTCCTGGCGATGAAGATAAGAGTGGTTTTATAAAAGCTAAAATAGTAAAGCAAGTAGATGTTAAAATGGATGACGGTTTATATAATTCTGGAAAGTTAAGGAGCAGTTGTCTTTTTGGTGATGATGAAGGTTATAATTCGTATGATGATTCAATAAGCGTTAACGGCGGATGTAGAGAAATTCGTATAATTGTCGATTTAAAATAATGATTATATATAATATTTTTAATCTGCATTTTAACTTATAATAGTATTTATCTTTATTAATTTTGTTGATGTTTCTTGCTGCGGATGGTTTGCAGCTCCCCTTGCAACTACATTGACAAAGAGGAGCTACAAAATCTAATAAATTATAAAATTAATTAAAAGTTAACAATTACAAGCAACTTATTAAGAATTCATTGTATTAAAAAATTCAGCATTATTTTTGGTATTTTTCATTTTATCCTTGAGGAATTCTATAGCCTCCACACTATTCATTGATGTCAAAATTTTTCTTAGCATCCATGTTTTATTAAGAACAGCTTTACTTACTAATAAATCGTCTTTTCTAGTTCCAGATTTAGTAATGTCAATAGCTGGGAATATTCTTTTATCTGATATTTTTCTGTCTAGAATAATTTCTGAGTTTCCAGTTCCTTTGAATTCTTCAAAAATAACTTCATCCATTTTTGAGCCTGTTTCAATTAATGCTGTTGCGATAATGGTTAAAGAACCACCTTCTTCAATATTTCTTGCTGCTCCGAAAAATCTTTTTGGCTTTTGCAGTGCGTTTGCGTCAACACCTCCAGTTAAAACTTTTCCTGACGATGGTATAACGTTATTGTATGCTCTGGCAAGTCTTGTGATTGAATCTAGTAAAATTATAACATCTTTTTTGTATTCAACCATTCTTTTTGCTTTTTCAATTACAATTTCAGCTAATTGGACATGCCTTGTCGCTGGCTCGTCAAATGTTGAGCTTACGACCTCGCCTTTTACGGATCTAGCCATATCTGTAACTTCTTCTGGTCTTTCGTCTATTAGGAGAACTATTAAATAGGCTTCCGGATGTGCTTTTGTAATAGAATGCGCTATGTTTTGCATTAAAACAGTTTTGCCAGTTCTTGGAGGAGCGACAATTAAGGCTCTCTGTCCCTTGCCCATTGGAGTAATCATGTCTATAACTCTTGAGCTGTCGTCTTTTTTGGTTAAAAAAACTTCTTCGTTTTCTAGCTGTAATTTTTTTTCTGGATATAATGGAGTTAAATCGTCAAACCTTAATCTTCTTTTTAAATGGGATGGGTCTAATTCGTTAACACTGATAATTTTTATTAATGCAAAATATTTTTCTCCTTTTTTTGGAGCTTTTACTTCACCTTTAATGGAATCTCCAGTTCTTAAGCCAAATCTTTTAATTTGATTTGGAGACACATAAATGTCATCTGGACCAGCAACATAGTTTGAAAATTGGGATCTCATAAAGCCAAATCCATCTGGCAATACCTCTAAAACACCTTCCCCAATAATTATATTTGCTGGATTAATGTTTGAGAAATTTTTTAAAATGCCATAAACCATGTCTTGTTTATTAAGCTCGGCTATGTTTTGAACATCGTATCTTTCAGCTACAATAACCAATTCTTCCGGCTTCATGTGTTTTAGGTCATTGAATTCTATTGTTTCTGGTGGAGGCAATGGTTTATCTTCTATTATTTTTTTATCCGATAAATTGCTAGTTTCTTCATTTTTCTCAGCTTGACATAATGTTGCCACATCTATTTTATTATTCAATAAATTGTTGGCTTCTTCTTCGAACTCGCTGCCATGATTATCAATTTTATTTTCCAAATTTATTTCTGTATTTGCAATATTTGATTGTTCTGATAAATGTTCTTCTGTTTTTTCTTGATTTGGACTCTCTTTAATTTTATTTGTCGCTATATCGTTTAAGTCATTATTTTGCTTCTTTTTTGAAAAAAACTTTTTTCCTAAAGTCTTACGATTTGTAGTTGTGTTATTAGCACTATCTTCAGTTTTATGTTCCGCATCTGCAACTCTATCTATATTATTTGTTTCTATTGTATTATTTTTAGCATTTATACTTTCAATAATTTCTTTTTGTTCGTTTCTATTTATATCTAAGGTTATTTTTTTTCTGATTTTTTTATTTGATAACTCCCCGTCATCGTTTGACGATGAGACATCATTTATTGTAATTTCATTACTATCCATTTTAAATTATAGTTATTTATATTTGATTTTTTAAAGACTCGGGATATATATTTGATAATATAAAATCCAAAGGACTGTTCTCCATTATTTACATATTTTTATAAAAGTCAATCATTTATTTCATAATTAAACTGATATTATTTTGGGATTTTAAATAGTTCTTCTTTATTAAGTTTAATTAAGTTAAATAAGAATTGAATTTTATATTCTTTATTGCATAATATTAATATTGATGAAAATTGTATTTATGGAAGAACCAAGTAATTACAATAATTTTGATGATACATATAGAGATTCCATTAAGTATTGCGTAAATAATGGGACATATTTTAGAGATGCTTTTAATTGGTATTGCAATTTGTATTTAAGAGCAATAGTAGACAGAACATTTTTTATTTTTATGTCAATTATGGGTGTTATTATTATTTATAATGTAATTGGTTTAATTTCTTTAATAATGCCTCTCAAAGAAGATATTTATATTACAATAAAAGAAAAAGATTTAACTAAATATCAGACAAATATATATGATATATCGAAGAGTAAAGAAGCTAATTCCACTGACGAAAGTATATTGAGATATTTAATAATTAATTATGTTAAAGAAAGGGAAAGCCATAATTATAAAACTGCCAATATTAATGATATTAATATAAAGTTGGAAAGAATTAAAAACACCTCATCTGCGGATGTTTTTAATGATTTTAAATATTTTATGAGCGCCGATTATCCAGATGGTCCATATTATTATTTTGGAAAAAATATAGAAACATCTGTGAGTATAACGTCGTTTAATTTTATAAGAATTAAAAGAACAAGATTTGTTGATAAAATAAAAGATTATTTTAATGTGAGTTTAATACCAATTACAGCGGAAGTTTATTATACTTTAAATATGCAGATTGGAGACAATATGACCTATCAAAAAAGAAAAGCTGTTTTATCTTTTAAATTTGTGGGTGTAGAGCATAATGAAAAGACGGGTGAATATTCACCAACTATGTTTGCTGTTATTAATTATAGAAGCTATTTAATAAATTAAGTATATGATAAGACCACTATTAATTTTATTATTTTTATTTTCATTTACACAAAGCTATGCCGTGCAATTGCCAAGAGCTATGGGTAAAGAAAAAAGATTTAGAACCTATGTTTATAATCCAAACGATGTATATAGGTATGTTGGATATTATTTAAATCAGTCATATATTGAGTTTGAAAGCGATGAAACTATTCAAACTATATCAATGGGAGATCCTACGCCTTGGCTTACGAATGTTTTAGGAAACAAACTTTTTTTAAAGCCAGTTGGATCTTATCCATCAACAACTATGACTGTTTTTACAAATAAGAGAGAATATTATTTTGAATTAGACGCTATGGATGCTGACGAGGTTAATAATCACGATATTTTGTTTTATATTAAATTTGTTTATCCAACAAGCAATGACAAAAACATAGTAAAATTTAATGTCAAAACTCAAAGAGATGATTATCCCGATTTAAGCGACTTAACAAAATATAATTTCAATTATGAATTTGCTGGCTCGCCTTCTATAGCTCCTATTAAAGTATTTGACGATGGTGTATTCACTTATATGGAATTCAAAACAGAAAATGCAGAAATCCCAGCTATTTTTGCTGTTAACGAGCAAGGATATGAGACATTGGTTAACTTTAGAATTGTTGACGAGTATGTTGTTATTGAACAAGTTGCAGGACAGTTAACATTGAGAAGTGGTGGCGATGTTGTGTGCGTTTATAATAATTCATTATACGGAGCGAGGTAGAGTTATTTATGAAAAAGATATTTTCTTTATTAGTGTTATTTTTTATGCTTTCGTGCGCTCAAATCATGCAATACGCACAACAATCAGGCACTACTGTTGAACAACGGGATCCATATGATAGTATAGAAATTGAAGATTTAATGCGAAATAATGACAAAAAGCTATTGGTCGGACTTCTATTGCCCTTAAGTGGAAAAGCTGAAAAAGTTGGTAATATGATGTTAAACTCAGCACAATTAGCGATGTTTGACAATAAATTAGATAATATAGTTATAAAGCCTTACGACACGAAAGGAACATCCTTTGGCGCTGTTGACGCAATAAATGAAGCCATTAGAGATAGAGTTGATATAATTGTAGGTCCATTATTTACTCAATCCACAAAAGCAATCATTGACATAGCTTATACTAATAATTTGTTAATTTTATCTTTTTCTGACAATCAAAGCCTATTAGACGAAAAATATCCCAATATATATTTAATGGGCTTTACACCAAAACACGAAATTGATAGAATGATTAGTTATTTAATTGACTATAAAAATTTTTATGGATTTTCCGCTATGTTTCCAAACGACGCATACGGAAGCATAGTCTCCAAAATGTTTAAAGAAGTAATTTTTAGAAAAGATGCTAAAATTGTGAAGACTGATTTTTATTCAAAAGATGACAAAAACTTAGAAAAAAAAGTCAATAATTTATTAAACACAAATACTTTTAAGGATGAAGTTTATGAAAAATATGAAGCTGATCAAGCCTTAGCAAAAGCTGAAGGATTAAGCACAGATGTTGAATTTAAATACACCGAAGAGGACAAAATTTTTGCCGATGCTTTATTGCTTTCAGACAGTGGCCCAGAATTATTAAATATTGCTGATTACACAGCTAATTACAATAATAAAAATAAACCTCTTTTAGTTGGAACCAGCAAATGGTTAAACAGCACTTTATATAATAACGTAAATTTTGATAATACATTATTCGTTGCACCAAACCCAAATGGCTATACAAAATTTGAAGACGAATATTTTGAAGCATACCAGTCTTATCCTTTAAGAATAGGCTCATTAGCTTACGATGCTATAACAGCTGTAATTGAATCTTATGCTAAAGCGAAAGATAAAGAGAATTTAAAATATGCCATAGAAAATTATCAAGGGTTTGATGGATTTAATGGAAGATTTAGATTTTTAAGTGATGGAATGGTTGAAAGAAAGCTTGCAATTATCAAAATCAGCAATGGCAGATTTGAGATAATTGATTATGATGATAGACCGTTTTTGAAATATTAAAGGCTAAAGCTTGATTAGTGTTAAACAATAAAAAACCTCTGTGAATAGTGTCTAATCCAGCAGTTAAAATACTAATTATTATTTTTAAAAAACTGTTCTATCTTTCTCCTTATTTCTTCAACATTTTTTAATTTATTTATTTCATTTCTGAATTCACTTGAACCTTTTAACCCTGCACTATACCAAGCTATGTGTTTTCTAGCTGCTGGCATTCCAATTTGCTCTCCATAATGCTCAAGAATTTTATTGAAATGCTTTAGCAATAAGTTTCCCTTTTCTTCTTTTGTTGGCTCTGTAAAGTGTTCGCCCTTTAGTTGACATTCTATCTCTTTAAATAGCCAAGGTTTACCGTAAATTGCTCTGCCTATCATTACGCCGTTGGCGTTGCTTTGCTTCAATGCTTCAATAACATCTTGAGTTGTTTTTATGTCCCCATTCACGATTACTGGTATTTTTACTTTATCTTTTACGGTTGCGATGAATTTCCAATCAGCTTTGCCTTCATACATTTGATTTCTTGTTCTGCCGTGCACTGTTATTAATTTGACCCCCTCGTCTTCGGCTATTTTTGCTATTGTGGGGGCATTTAGATTGTCAAAATCCCAACCCATTCTCATTTTTACAGTAATTGGAATTTTTACGGCACCAACTACGGCTTTTATAATTTCTTTTGCTAGTTTTTCATCTTTCATTATGGCCGATCCAGCAAAACCTTTTACAACTTTTTTTACTGGACAACCAAAATTAATGTCAATTAAATTAGCTCCTAAATCTTCGTTTAGTTTCGCTGCTTCTACCATGTATTTTGTATCGTTTCCTGATATTTGAATTGCATTTATATCAAACGAATTTTTTATTTTTTTTAAATAATCTTTATGATGAATTGAGCGGCTTGGTATCATTTCTGTATACATTAACCCAACTCCGCCAAATTCCTGTATTATTTCTCTGAAAGGTGCATCTGTAATGCCACACAAAGGGGCAAGAAAAAGGTTATTTCTTGTTTTTAAATTTCCTATTTGTATTTCTTTTAACATTAATTTTCCGCAAATAAACCCTATGTGAGATTTATTATATTGTCATTCTGTCGTCAAGAGAAGTTGCAACTACGCCACTTTTTAAAACTTCAACATCATTATTTGTAGCTTCTAATTCTAATCTTTCCATTAATTCGTTATTTATCTCCTCCTCATTTGTGAATTGAAATATCATAATTTCATTATTTACAAGAATAGTTTTGCCATTATAATTGTTAACTAAATCGCTAATTTTTGGCAAATATTCACTATTTGATTTTATTTTTATAAGCATTAATTCCCTTTCCAAATACTGATTAGCTTGGAAGTTTGATGCATCAACAACAACTTCCAATTTTTTAAAACCCTCAATCAAGGAATTAATTCTTTTTCTATCACCGGTAATATACATAATAACTCTATGCAACTTATTATCTGTTTTAAAATTAGCCAAAACCAGCCTTTCAATATTCATATTATTCTCAGCACAATAACCTGTTATTTTTGACAAACTCCCTTTAACGTTATGGATGATTACTGTTATTAAACTTTTTTCATCTTCGTTGATTGTTCTATCAGTTTTGTCCGCTAAATCTTTTAAATTACTAGTTTCCACCATAATAATTAATTTATGAATATGGTAAAAATATAACAAACTGATTTTAAAAAAACAACCTACAACAAAACAAAATCCCAAGAAATTTTACAGAATAAACTTTAAAAACAATAATTAAATGCATATAAATCAATAAAAAGGTTTGACTTTTATTTTGTAAATCTTAAACTTAGCCATGTTGAAGTAGTTTTCAATAGTGGGTTTATAGCTCAGGTGGTTAGAGCGCTGCTCTGATAAAGCAGAGGTCGATGGTCCGAGTCCATCTAAACCCACCATTTTTATATCTATCATTTTTGATTTTATAGGCTTGTATTTTATATTTTTTGTTGTTGAATTTTAATGATAACCAACAAAAAATTTATGATAAAAGTTTCTTTGATTGCCAAAACGAGTGAATTGCCTATAAATCTAATTAGCCACGCAGCAAAAACATGCTATACATCAAAAGTTCAGGAAATGGGAAATGTTATGGATGTTGAAAATAATCTCTTTAAAACTGGTCATCATACGACTTTGCAGCATAATTATTTTACATTTAATATTGATGGACTATCAATTTCTTCTACGATTTTTGGATTGCATTTGACAAGCCCTTTTTATAATACGGATCAGAGATCTGGTAGATTTTCTAAAATGTATGCAAAGCCTGATTTTGAGGAAATTAAAGTATATATTTTAAAATATTGGCCAGGTTGTGATATTGAAAATATTATATCATTTGTTAAAAAAGGAACCGAAATTTACCAAAATAATATAGAAAAGGCTACTCAGATTGCCACAGAATTTATAAAAGAAGAAAGGCTATTTGCCAATGAAGAATATATTGCAATGAATGCTCCAAAAATAGCACAAGAGCAATTGAGAATGTTTATTTCAACGATAGCTCCAACTGCGCTTGATTTTACTTTAAATTTATCAGCGTTAACGGCGTTATGGAGGGCTGCTTGGTCTCCAGAAATTAGAGAAATGACTAATCAAATGAAAGATTTGATTTTGTCAGAATACCCAGATTTGAATTATATGTTTAAGGAAGAAACTAGAAGAACTGGCAATTGGGCTCCGAAAATGAATTTTGAAAATTTATCAGTATCAAAAGAGCCAAAACTATTAAATTTTGATGTTGAGTTATCAAAAGATTTAAATTTGCAATTTATAGCAAAAGATAGCGTAGATTTGAGATATTTTACCCCTGAAAATATGGATAATACTGTTTCTTTTATTAAATCAAAAATAGAGGTTTCTCTTGCAGCTATGGCTCAAGATCAGCGACATAGAATGATTAAAAGAGGAATTCCAGAATTGAGTGGAAGTTTTTATCTTCCGCCGATTTTAGAAAGGCTAGGTTTAGAGAAAGAAGCTAAAGAATTTTTAAATGATTACGCAAAATTAGTCAAAAACATTGATAAAAATTTAGCTCTTGCAATAGCGCCTTATGGCATTATGGCAACATACTCAAAATATGGAGATTTAAATGCTGTAATTCACGAACAAGAAAAGAGATTGTGTTGGTCGTCGCAAGAAGAAATTTACAACCTTAGCAAACAATTGCATGATAAATTATTGCAAAATGGACATGAGGATATTGCCGACTTAATGACTCCAGCTTGCTATAAAAAGGCATGTATTGAGGGAAGAAGATATTGTGGCAGAGACGTGTCAAAATTGAAGAATGACAAAAGTATTCCAAAGAGAAAGATATAATTAAATTGAGACAAAGAACCAGTTTTTAGCTTACTTTATTATTCAGGTGTTTTTTATATTAATATCCAGAAATACTTGAAATTTTAATGGTGAGTCCGGCGGGAATCGAACCCGCGACAACATGATTAAAAGTCATGTGCTCTACCTACTGAGCTACGAACTCTTTGTAATGAATTACTAAGAAAGTAATAAAGCATGTTCTGATTTTAAAGTCAAGCTTTATTTCGAAAAATTTAATAATTATATTGGCAATTATATGCTTCCTCACTTGTTATTGCGAGTGTAGTTGAATAATTAAAAAATATTCCATCTAGCAATATGCTATTGCGGTGTTGCTTTTTTTAGTGTATTTAGACACTTAGAAAACATTCAACCGCAATGCATAAACATTTATTAATCTCAAGAATGAAAAATATTAAATTATTTTAAATATTAATAGATTTCGTATTGGCTTTAGTTTCAAAATTTAATTACTGTAATATTTCTTCTAAATTTTTTTCAAAATAATTTTTGATTTTAACGTTTACGGAGTCTTTTATTTGATTTTCATTTCGTCCCGTGTCAATAAAGTCTTCATTAATAATTTTGATTTCCTTAGATGATTTATCAAGAACCCTAATCATTAAACTATATTTTTGTTTAATAAAGCCATCAATATTTAAAAACATATCTGTTTTGTTGATTTTTAAAACTAGAATTCTATTGGCTTGATTTTTATTGTTTGTTATTTTGAAGTTATTATCCACTATAATGCTTTCTAAATAATTAACGATTTCTAAATTATTGTTTTCTGCTTCAATAAAATATGTTAAATCGCCCGCCAATTTTTTATTTTGAAAAATATGGTCGTATTTAACAACTTCAGGAATCATGTTTCCAGTGAGAATTAAATATTTTTTGTTTAGCTCTTCTCTTTTTTGATAAGATTTTTCAAGTTGTTTATTATATTTTGGGTTTTTTTCGGCAAGTAAGAGCTTCATTTTTGAATCCAGCTTATTGATGTCGTTAGCTACCTCTTTGGCTGCTATAGTTTTATTTAAAATAGCAAATGCAAAAAAACCATCTTTATTTTGGAAGGTTTCTTTTATTTCTACGCCTTTTAAAATTCCACTTGATAATTCTTCCATATCTTCAGAACTAAAATCCTTTACAGTTTCTTCGTTTGATGACAAAGAACTTTTAAATGTAGATTTAACATTAGTTTCAAAATACTTTAAAATATTATTTCTTGCATCAGTTTTTGCACTGTTTAAGCTATTGCCATTTCCTGATGCGCAAATTTCGTTATTTGCGCATTTTCTGTATGGGTAATCAATCCATTCTGGCTTTGAATTAGCATAACAAATGTTTCCTAATAGAAAAACCAAGAAAAAAGCCAAAATATAATTTTTTCTCATAAAATCCTTTATTAAAGATTATTCAAGATTTATGCCAGTTTCTTCAGCTTTTTCTTTAACGGTTTCTTTTATTTCTTCTCTTGTTTTCTCATTCTTAATTCGTTTGAATTGTTGTTCAAGCATTTCATTTATAATCTTATCATGATTAGCTCTTTTTACTCTTGATAATTGATAGCAATAGTAAGTTGTTTTATCTTTGTCTGCTCCAAGTTCAGTAGTATATTTTCTTTTTTCCCAATATCCATCTCTTAATTCAACGCCAACTAATTTAGTTTTGATTTGATTTTTAATTTGTTCTTTTTTGTTATCACTTAATAGGAGTTCTCCCATTTGTTCTTCTGTTAAACTAGTATACAAATCATCTATTTCATTACTAATTTCGCCGGCAATAGTTATATTTGTATTTGCGATTGCAGATTTTTCACATAGTCTCTTATTGATACTTTCACTTTCTGCTTTGAAATATTTATATTTGTCGCTTTCATTATCTTTTTTCTTCTCATATTTATTGATGTTATTAATCCATACAGGTTTATTGGTATTGGAATAATCAGTAATTATATAATCAACTTTTTTATTAGAACATGCGCTAAATAACATTACTAGAGCTAAAGATGAAATGATTTTTTTATTCATAATTTTGTATTATAATTTAACTAAGATTATATTAGTTAGGAAAAAGATAAAATCAATAAGTTATTTTATTTAAATTTTATGTAGCTATCCTTTTATAGCTCCTCTTTGTCCTTTAGACCATTTCCCATGGTTGAGGGTAAATGTTCGAAGACAAAAGGACTGCTTACAACCATATTAAAATTCCCAAGCTGGACTATTAATTAGATTTATCATAAAAATTATTGATTTTTAGATACTTGAAGATAGTATTAATGCATACAATAAATATTGTTAATGAAGAGATTATTATATTTGTTTTTGGTAGGTTTGTTATCTTCGTGTTTGCAGAATAATGTAAGACGGGTAAGAATAATTGATGCTCAAGGTAATCCTGCCAAAATAAATAAAATTGTTCCAAGATTTAATGAGGAGCAAATGGAAAAACAGAAAAGGGCTTTTAATTCTTCTAGGGAAGATGGCGGCAATGCTGGTGATAATGTTAAATTTGTTAATAAGAATAGTGGAATAATGCAACAAATTAATGATCCAAATTTTATATCTGTTGGAAATAGATTGCCAAGTGATGATGTTTTTGCTGATAGAATAACGAATTTCAACTATGTTGAAGAAGCACAACAGCCAATTGTTTCTAATAAAAAAGATAATGTCTCTCTAGCTAACGAAAAAAATGCCGAGAAAAAGAAAGATTCTGCCAAGAAGGCTTTAATTTATAATGAAATTAAAAATGAGGTTGTTGAGGAGAAAGTTGTAAATAAAAATGAGGTTATTGAGGAAAAAGTTGCAAATGCTCCTGCAAAAACATTGAATACAATAAGCAATGATAAAAAAACCGCTAGTTCTCCCGCAAAAACAGCAAGTATGGGAAGTGGCAATGCTAAAGATAAAGGTTATTTTATACAAATAGGCATTTTTAGTGAGAAGTCAAATGCTGAGGCTTCATATAGTAAATATAGTAAAATTTCAAATGGAGTAATCGATAATTATTTGTCAAAAGGGAAAACTAGATATAAGGTTTTATTGGGACCTTATAATGATAGAACATTAGCGGAAAAGGATTTGAAAGAAGTAATAAAAATGGGACATTATGATGTTTATATTACAGAAAAAAAATAGTGTATTTTTATTGCTTATCTTTTTGGGTGCATGTCATTTTTTCTTTCCAATGGAGCCCGTTGCTGAAGTTAATGATAGATTTAAGGTTGATTATGGATATTCTATCAATAAGGCTAAAAAAAAGCACCAGAAAGCGATAAAAGAATCTGGCTATGATGGAAGTGTAAAATTTGAAAAAACAGCTTATGGCAGAATAATGCAAAATAGGCTTGATTTTATTGAAAGCAATGCAAAAAATAATCCATACGTTCCAGTTGAAAGGCCTGGTGAGGAAAATTTGGAATATTTGTCTTACAATCATGGACATTATTTTAATCAAGATACGGATGTTTTTGCTGATATGAAAATGCCAAAAAGTGATTTTAAATATTATAATCTTGGCGCAAAAGATTATAATGAATTGAGTAATATAGAACTGCAAAATTCATACGATTATCTTTATGTAGCAAACCAAGAAAGGTTAAGACAAATTGAAATCGCAAGGTTAAGGGAAGAAGCTATTCAGAGGCAGCAAAAACAAGAAGAAAGTTTGCTTAAGAGAGGCAGGAGCGGTTTTAGAAATTTAGTTGATAAAGTAAAAGGTTTATTAAATTAACAATGAAAATAGTTTTTTGGGATTATGATGGAACTCTTGTTGATACGGAGTTGTTGTATAAAAAGTCAATAGAAGAGTATTTTAAGGATAATAATTTTTTGTTAAAAAATATTCCTAATGAGTATTTTTTTGAATTTATAAGCGGCAAGCATCCAGAAGATTTTATTTCTAAACTTAAGAGTGATGGTTTTGTAAAAAACATTGATATTGATTGCGAAGAAGTTAAGAAACATTACACGATATATTTTAAAAATTTAAAACAAGGTGAAATAAAAGTAGTTAGTGATATTGATTATGTTATAGAGAAATTGTCAAAATTGAATGATATGATTATGTGCATCACATCTTCGTCTTTTATTCATGATTTTCAAATTAAGCATAATAATGTGAATAACAAAATATTAAATAAAAATTTTGATTTGGATAAAAATATTTACTTATGTGGAAATATTAAAAATTGTCATTTCAAACCTGCGCCTGATGTCTTTATTTATGCGTTCAATGACATAATTAAAAAATATAATTTAAAATTAACAAATAATGATGAATTATTTATAATTGAGGATTCCGCAGCTGGATGTTGCGCTGGTTCATCGTTTAAGAAAAATGTTGACAGCAAAGTTAAAATAAAAATTATTGGCATAAATATTTGTCCCCATAAAAATCATACCGAATTATTGAAAAATGGGGCTGATGTTGTTGTCGAAAATACTGATGAAATCTATTCTATTCTTTCAACATAGGGAACTACATTTAAAATAGGAGCTATGTGCTCTATAACTCTGGCGAATATTGGCGCAGCTATATTTCCACCGGAAATAGTTTCTTTTGTAAATTCGGAATCTTCTGGGCTTTCAACCATTATATATACTAAAAAATGCGGGTTATTCATTGGGAATATACCTACGAAATTTGCCATTATATTTCCTTTTTGATATTCACCTTCGCTATTTAACAATCTTGCCGATCCAGTTTTGCCGCCGACAGCATAACCTAAACTGTTTGCTCTCCAACCACTTCCTTTTTTGACAACACTTCTTAAGTATGTATTCATTATTTTTGACGTTTTTTCGCTTATTATTCTTCTTTCATCTAATTGCAATTTCTCATTTTGAACAAATTTTGGTATTTCCATTATACCTCCATTAGCTATGCCTCCCATACCCATTACAACATGAAGCGGAGTAACAGAAATTCCGTGTCCATAAGCAGCTGTAATTGTGTTAATATCTCTCCAAATTTTTGGTAGCAATGGTTTAGCTAAAGATGGAAAATTTGTTGGAACCCTATCAAACATTCCAATTTTTTCCATAAAATCTTTAAATTTTTCTGTTCCAATTTCCAGCCCAATTAATCCAGCTCCAACATTTGAAGAATACACTAAAATATCTTCTGGCGTCTCAAATCTTTTTGAATATCTTTCTTGCTTAATTTCATATTTTCCATAAGTAATTATTTGAGAAACATCATATTTTTTATTTGGAGTTGTTATACCTTGATCCAAAGCCAAAGCCACTGTAAATGTTTTAAAAATAGAACCCATTTCATATAATCCGAATGTAGCATTATCATACAGCTCCTCTTTTGAAGCTTGATATGGTTGGTTTGGATCAAAATCTGGCAAATTCACAATAGCTAAAATATTTCCCGTTTTAACTTCACTCACAATGCCGATAATGCTTTTTGCATTGTATTTTTGCATTCCCTTTAATAATTGCTGCCTTAATATTGATTGCAATCTAATATCTAAAGTTAATTTTAAAGGCTTGCCACTTGAGTATTTTAAATATTTATTATATTGCTTTTCCAATCCAGCTATTCCATTTCTATCTATATCAACATATCCTACAACATGAGCAAATAAATTTTTATGAGGATAAACCCTACCTTTTGTGCTATTAAATTCAAATCCAAGAATTCCAGATTCTTTAATCGCTATTTGTTGTTTTGGAGTTATATTTTTCTTAATCAAAATAAATTTTGCTCTATTAGTCGTGCTAATTAATTTATTGTATAGTTTTTCCTCATTTATTTCTGGAATAATTGTTTTTATAATTTCTGAAGTTTTTTTAGGGTTTGTCAATAAATCCCTATTTAGATAAAAATTCACTAAATCTATGTCTGAAGCAATTATAACATCATTTCTATCAACAATTGGGGCTCTAACTTCTAAATTGTTAATCAAATCTGCTAGCTGAATATTATTTAAATTATTTTTTATAACAACCGAGACATAAAAAAGCTTTCCCACCAGCACACAAAAAATGATTATCAATATACATATAACAAATTTCAACCTATTTCTTGAAAAAAGGGTTTCATCTTGATCCGCATTAATAAACCTTTTTAAATACTCTCTCATACACTCGCATATAAAATATAGCTTAAATTACATAAATATATATAATCCGCTTCTTTTTTCACTAACCGTGAAACCATCAGATTTTAATGAAGATATAAAGGATTCCATATCATCATCTGAATATTTTACAAAATAAATAGCCAATTTTTTATCTAATGATTTTAAAGTCGCCGTTATAACATTTTTATTGCTTTTTAACGCTCTATCAGCATTATTAAAATCTTTTAAAGATGAAATTGGAACAAAAACATAACTGCCACTTCTTTGGCCTTGAGGAGCTGAGTTATATTGATTATTGTTTGCCTCATTCAAACTATCTAAATATTCTATTATTTTCAGTGAAGCATCATTAAAATCTAAGTTTGGATTATTAATATTTTGCATTTGATAATTTAGTGTAGCATTTTTAGTTCTTTTATTGTTTAACACATGAATTTTTGTATATATAATATTACTATTTTTTTGATAATTGCCAACCACCAAAACAACATTGTTAACATCATACAATTCGGCTATATTTTTAAAGTTTGAGAAGTTTGGTCTTTTAAAATAATCTAAATCAATAAGATTTCTTGACGAAAAATCATTATCAATCAAAAAAATACTATTGGCGCTTTTTGCATTTTTCTTAAAAAAGCCATACCATCTATTAGACCTTTCCCATAAATAAGTTGTTCCATCTTCACTTAAAATTGGAATTATCAAATAGCTATTAAAGGTTGGTGAAAATTTTGTTATTTTATACTTATCTAGCGTATATTTAACATAATCCGGACTAAATTCTATCATTAAATTAGCACTATACGAATTATCAGTAATTTTTTCATTTTTTATCTGTATAGATCTCAACATCTGAGATATTTCTTCATCACTAATCACTATACTGTTGCTGTCATCTATGGAAAGCCTGTTTAAAATTATATTAAAAGCATCTCTTTGTCCTTTAGTTATTGCTTTTTGGCGAGCCGTTGTTGCATCTTTATCTGTTCTGCTCACTTTAATATTATCAATAATATAATTTTGATCGCTATCCGCCAAAGCTAAAGGTGCAAACATCAAAAATATAAAAATAAATATTTTCTTCATAATAATTTTTTTAAAGATATTCAATAACAAATAGTATAAAACATATTTTAATAAAATAAAGAAAAATTATATCATGTTTTTTATTGACTTTATTGAATAATATTTTATTCTATACCCATCTTAGATAAAAAATTAATTTTATTCGCCCACCCACTTGAATGAAGTTAATCAAAGTATTTATTAAAGATATTATAAAGAAAAAAGAAAGAAATGGCTAATAAAAATATTATGAAGACTTTTTCCGCTAATCCAAAAGAAGTAGAGAGAAAGTGGTATTTAATTGACGCAACAGACTTAGTTCTAGGAAGAATGGCAGTTATTGTTGCTGATATTTTAAGGGGAAAAAATAAACCAATTTTTACTCCTAATCAAGATTGCGGAGATTTTGTTGTTATTATAAACGCTGAAAAAGTTTATATGACCGGAAACAAATATGAGGATAAAAAATATATTCATCATACAGACTTCCCTGGTGGTCTAAAAGAAACTACTGCTAAAAAAATTATGACTGGCAAATTTCCAGAAAGAATTATTGAACAGGCTGTTGAAACAATGATTACTAGAAACGCATTGGGTAGAGAAGTTATAAAGAAATTATTTGTCTACAGCGGTTCTGAAAATCCACATAGTGCTCAAAAACCTGAATTGCTTAATATTAAAGCTATGAGCCCTAAAAATAGCAAAAGAAATTAATGAGGAAAAATATGACAGAAACAAAAAAAACTACTACTAAAAAATCTGCTACTGTAAAATTATCTAAGAAGGCTACAGCAACAAAAAAAGAAGCTCCTGTTGTTGAAAAAAAAGCTCAAACTAAGTCTGAGAAAGTTGTTGCAAAAACTGCTGAGCCAAAGAAAGCTAAAGCTAAAAAAGCAAGCGTTAGCAACAAAACTTATGCAACTGGAAAAAGAAAAAATGCTATTGCAAAAGTTTGGCTATATAGCGGAACTGGAAAAATTACAGTTAACGGAAAACCGGCAAGTGAATATCTAAAAAGAGCTATTTTAGATGTTATTATTAATCAACCATTTGAAAAAACTGACACTCTAAATAAATTTGATATTGATTGCTCAGTTTTAGGCGGCGGATTAAGCGGACAAGCTGGTGCTATTAAACACGCAATTTCAATTGCACTTCAATTATTAAACCCTTCATTAAGAACTCCTTTAAAACAGGTTGGTTTCTTAACTAGAGATTCAAGAATTGTTGAAAGAAAGAAAGCTGGTTTAAAAAAAGCAAGAAAAGGACAAGTTTTCCAGAAACGATAATTTATTATCTAAATTATTTTATAAAGCAATCCACCGGCTTAGCTGGTGGTTCTTTTATTTAAACTCCCGATTGTGTTTTGTAAAAAATATTTATGTAAGAGGTCTGAGATACGGTTTAAGTAGCTCCCATTTGTCGCATTGCGACATTTCCCCTCCTTTATGGTGCTGGGTTCAGAGACCCAACACCACAAGAAACCCCGCAGCTCTGTCATTACCAGGCTAGATTTTGTTAATAAACGAAGCCCTCCGTAGTCTTGTCATTACTAGGCTAGATTTACCATCTAGCAACTCAATAACTCTTAATTCTGCCATAGTCCTGTCATTACCAGGCTAGATTTTGTTAACGAGCGAAGCGAGTTTACAAAATCTTGACCTGTGTAATCCAGGAAAAAAGACAACAAAATAAAGACTTT
>CAZBNS010000022.1:0-21252 GCA_964493475.1 uncultured Rhizobiaceae bacterium
CAGCTACGGAATGACATACTTCATGGTGTTGGGTCTTTTTCGTGGTGTTGGGTCTCCGAACCCAACACTTGATGTTATCTCAAAGTTAAACCAAAAAATAAATTAAGATTTGATATTTTTAGGTGTTGGGTTCGGAGACCCAACACCACGAGAATAGTATATAATAAATGATTTATTATTTCTACAATACTTTTACTATCAAACCAATCAATCAATTAAGCTAAAACCAAAACCCCAGTATAACTGAGGTTTTAGTATTCAATAAATTTGGAATAATTTCTATTCCAAAAAATTTAACTCTTTATGTTTTGTTTAGTCGCATCTTTCAAATCTTGCAATATTGTTGCTTTAGCTGCTTCAACTCTTTCTCCAGATTTTATACTAGACATTGTTCTTAAAATTTTTTGACCTTTTCCCAACCCAGGACGACCATTATCCATTAATCTTTTTTGAGCTGTATTACCCTTTTTATATTTTCCAAATATATCACCAATTCCTTTACCTGCATTTTCTAGTCCTGTAGTAAATGTTTCAACGCCATCAACTACTTTCCTTTCTACTTCTATACTTTTCCCAGTCATTACAGCAAATTTTCTTTCTTCAGTCTTTAGTGTAGCTTCAATATCACTATCAGTTGCACCAGAAAGTTTTTTTTGCCATTTCTTTCTCAGCCCAAAAGTAACAACATCAAGAGCTCTGCTTTTTTTACTTCGTTTATAGCACAATTCTGCTGCCTTTAATCTTAAAGCTTTCTTTTCTTGTGAATCAGTTGTGTTTTTTAATATAATTTGTATTTGTTTTAACTCTATAATCCTATCCGCTTTTCCTTGTATTTTGGTATCTAAAGCTTTCTTTTTTGTAGTATATCTATCAACGGCCTCACGGAATTTGGAGTCAGTCTTATAGAAATTATAGAATTTATTTTTTTGGAGTGCTGTTTCTGCTCCAAATTCTCCGGCTAGGCTAGTTAATTCTACTCTTTTGGGATCTTTTTCAATTTTTTCAACCTCTGCTTCAGCCTTTTTAATCATTCCCATTTCATAATCAGTATTACCTTTTTCTTTAGCTTTTTCTTTAGCTTTTTCTTCTATTTTTTTTCTTTGTTCCCCTTCTGGTATCTTTCGCCAGACTTCTTCTTCTTGTTCATTTTCGCCAAATAGCCAATCTAAAAATTGCTGCTTAGGAGTTTTAGGACTCTTCTCATTATATACAAAACTTTCCATATTTATTATCTTATCATTCAACTTGATATTGAATATATCATAAAATATAGAAAAAGCAAGCAATAATTAAACAAATAAACAGAAATATAACTCGCAGTAAAACTATTTATTTGGTTTTTTTCCTATTTTCTTTTCAACATAATACTGTTGAAATATGCTAATAATATTGCTAAACGTCCAATAAACAAGCAATCCTGCGGGCATGCTGGCAAATAAAAATAAAAATATAATTGGCATTAATTTGGTTGCGTTTTGCATTTCGTTATTTCCTCCGCTGACACTGTTTGTCATTTTTTGTTGAATCCACATTGTTAATGACATTAAGCATGGCAAAAGTCCAATGTGAAGAAAATTAACATGGTAAGGCAGCAGGCCAAATAAATTCCATATTGTAGTTGGGTCTTTTTCTGCTAAGTTTTTAATGTACCAGATAAATGGCGCTTGTCTCATGTCAATGGAAATGACGAGAACTTTATAGAGTGCGAAAAATACTGGAATTTGAACTAGCATTGGAAGACAACCGGAAAGCGGGCTGATGTTTTCTTTTTTGTATAGTTCCATCATTTCTTTATTCATTCTCATTTTATCGTTGGAAAATTTGGCCTTTAAATTGTCAACTTTTGGCTGAATTTCTTTCATTCTTGCCATTGATACAAATGATTTTTTTGTAAATGGATACATTATCATTTTTACAAGAAGTGTTAAAAGTAAAATTGCGACGCCAAAATTGCCTAAGAAGTTGTAAAACATTTTTAGGATTATATAGATTGGTTTTGTTAAGAAGTAAAACCAGCCAAAGTCAACGGCTCTGTCGAATAAAAGCAAATCATATTGGAAAGCGTAGGAATCTAAGAGGCTTAATATTTTTGGCCCTGCAAATAATAAATTATCTGATTGAACGGTTTGTTTTGAATTGATAATTATGTCGTCGCTTTTGAAATTGGCAACAAAATGGTTATTTGTATATTCAACTTTAACGTCGTTGATATTTTTTGTGTCTTTTGTTTGCGTTAAAACAACCAGCCAATATTTGTCTGTCCAGCCAGCCCAATTGAAATCGTTTTTAAATTCGAATTTTTTCTTTTCAAGCTTATTGTATTTTATTTCTTCAACGGTTCTGTCAAAAGCACCGATAAATCCTTGATGAACGCTCACTGCATTATCAAACTCTGTTGGCATTTTTCTGCTTATGACATTATGAATTTTCAAAATGAATGTATTATCGGTCGTATTAATGACTTTTTGTTGAAAATTAAACATGTAATTAGAGTCTATGGAAACTATAACTTGAAAAATCAAGCCGTTTTTATTTTTATATGATAAAGTAATGGGATTATTAAGACTTAGAATATCTCCATCTGTCTGCCATAATGTATTTTGATTTGGCAAGTCTAAATTTTTGTCTTCACTTTCCCAGCTAAAATTTACAAAATAGCTATTTTGTGATGCCTGCGGAGATAATAATTTTACATTTTCATTAGAATTAATTGCTTTTTTATATTTTGTTAAAACTAAATCGTCAAAAACTAACCCTCTAAGATTAATGCTTCCTGTTAAATTTTCTGTCTGTATTTTTAAAGTTTTTGTTTCTAAATTATTAGCCTGCTCAACTATTGAAACTTCTTTTTCAATTTTATTTTTTTCTTTTGGTTCTTCTTTTTTAACTTCAATTGTTTGCTCTTGTTTAATTTCGTTTTCGGCTTTTAATTGTTCTTGCGGCACAATTTTTTTGCCATAATATCTAATCCAGAAAAACACCAGAGCAGTTGATAATAAAGTTGCTACCAATATTCTTTTATTGTAATCGTTATTGTTTTGCATATGTTAATAAATTCCATTCAATACAGATTGATAGTGTATAAATAAAAAATAAAAAATCTACTTAAAAAATAGTGGTGAGCGAGAATTACTAATTTTTAATGCGTTTTATATTGGGTTAAGTCTTATTAAAAAAGGTTTTTATTCTAAGGGTAAATGGGTTGTAAAAAGCATATAATCTAAGAAAGCAACAGGAGGCTTTACTAATTAAACAGTAAAAAATCATATAGTTGAAAAATAAATTAATTAAATCATATTATATAGAAAAATAAAGGAAAGTTATGGAACAAAAATTATGGATAGATAATAAAAATTATATTACATATAAAGTCTTTAATAATAATTCAAAATACGATTTTGACATTCTATATTTACATGGATTCTGTGGAGATATGGACGGAACTAAAGGAACATTGATTGAAAATATTGCAAAAAACAATAATATTGATTTAATAAAGTTAAATTATTTAGGACATGGAACTTCTAGTGGCAAAATGACTGATTTTACCACAACTGATTGGTTTAACAATATAAAGCTTGTTATTGATAAACTCTCAAATAAAAAATTGCTGATAATCGGCAGTAGTATGGGTGGATGGTTTAGTTATTTGATTGCCCTAGAATATGCTAATAAAGTTAAGGGAATTATTACTTTCGCAGCAGCCATAGATTTCTTAACTGTTCTTATTAAACCATTAGCTGATTTAAGCAAAGAAATTGCCTACGAAATAATAAATGACGATGGAACATCAAGTGGAAATTTAATTACTAAAAAATTACTATTAGATGGCGAAAAATATAACTTATTTAATAAAAAGGATTTAACTTTTAATTTTCCAATTAGAATGCTCCATGGAATGCAGGATAATTTAATTCCCTATAATATTTCAATAAAGTTTGCTGAAAAAATTAAATGTAAAGATCTAGAAGTAATCTTAGTCAAGAATGCGGATCATAGATTTAAAATGGAAAATAATCAAGAGGTTTTAAAGAAAGCCATTGAAGATTTTATAAAAATTTTAAAATAGGAAATATTTAGCCAAATATATTTTATAATAATCTTTTCTCTTAACATAGTAAAGATTGTCCTTGGTTGTTAAACTGATTTTCTTCACCACTGCTCGTAATCTTTCCCCTCCTTGAGGGGAAATGTCCGAAGGACAAAGGGGAGCTACATTATAGAAATATTTTTGGCTTAAAATATTATTACATAAAGCCACCTACCAGCCAAGCTGGTAGCATTACTCTAGCTAATGATTTAGTGCCAAAATAAGACCACCAGATTTTTCTAGTGGTCTTATGTTTTAAATGATAGACTAAACTATTTCCAAATCAAGCAAAGGTCTAACATTCTGTTGGAATAACCCCATTCGTTGTCATACCATGCGCCAACTCTAACAAAGTTTTTGCTTAAAACTTTAGTTTGAGAAACATCAAAAATACAGCTGTGGTCATTATGCATTAAGTCAATAGAAACAACTTCATCAGCGACAATTTCTATTACGCCATGAGTTTTTGCGTCTTTAGAAGCTTTTTGCATAGCGGCATTGATTTCTTCAACTGTTGTTTCTTTTTTAGAAACGAAACTTAAGTCAACAAATGAAACATTTGGAGTTGGAACTCTTATTGAAACACCGTCTAATTTTCCTTTTAATTGAGGCAAAACTAAGCCAACAGCTTTAGCAGCGCCAGTTGATGTAGGAATCATAGAAACGGCACCAGCTCTGGATCTTCTTAAGTCTTTGTGAACTCTATCCAAAATATTTTGGTCGTTAGTATATGAGTGAATTGTTGTCATGTGGCCTTTTTCAATTCCAAATACTTCGTCTAAAACTTTAGCCATAGGAGCTAAACAGTTAGTAGTGCAAGAAGCGTTAGAAATTATATCATCGCTTGCTTTTAATTCTTGATCATTAACACCTAAAACAATTGTTTTAACTGAGTCTGATGTTTTAGTTGGACCGGACATCATAACTTTCTTAGCACCGGCAGTAATGTGTTTTGCAGCTGATTCTCTATCCAAAAATAAACCTGTGCATTCAAGAACCACGTCAATACCCATAGCTTTCCAAGGTAAATTTGTAGCTTCTTTTTCAGAAACAACTTTAATTGTTTTTCCGTTAACAATCATGCTGCCATTTTCAATTTTAGCTTCGCCATCAAATCTGCCGTGAGCTGAGTCATATTTTAATAAATAAAGATTAGTTTCTAACGGTGCTAAATCGTTAATTGCAACGATTTCCAAATCTTTATATTTTTTTTGGTTTTCAAAGAATGCTCTTAAAACGCATCTTCCAATTCTTCCAAAACCATTTATAGCAATTTTTGTAGTCATATTTTCCTATTTATTAATTAATAATATTACTTTTTATTATTTCCAACTTTTGTGTCATAATAAATAAGTAATTTTGGAAACTCAGCTAAAGAAATTTTAGCAGTAATTTCCTTTTCCCTGTTAACAGCCTGAGGGTCATTAACAGTAAATCTAATATATATAATCTGTCCGTTTTTAATTTGATTTAACATCATTTTTTGTTTTGATGGAGAAAATGGAATAATTCCATATTCATCATTCTTAACGATAGTATCAGAAGAAATTAATTCATTTTTATCAATCTTAAATTTTAATGTGCTTCCTTCTTTGGCTGATGGAATTATAATTACAACTTGATTTGCAACTTTGTTATTTGGTTGAATATAAATAGAAGAATTTTCATTAAAAAATGTAGAAAAAATTTTACAATCAATCTTCTCCATCATTTCATCTTCTTCACAAGAAATCGTCCAATCTCCAAATTTTTTTTCATCTTTTGAAATATTATCTATTAATTCAGCGGCAAATAAATTACTAGAAAATACAAAGTACAAAATAATGCAAAATATCTTTCTCATAACTTTTTTTATTGTTGAATAATTAACTAACAATATTTAAAAATCTATTATTTTAATTTATAATAGTTTTTTCCCATAGTCCCATATAATTAATACTATTTTTTAAAAAGTCCAGTATTTTTTATTTTTATATAATTATTCAAACAATCTTAGAAGTAGTTTTATAAAGATTTTTCAATTTTATCAACAATTTCAGCAAATTCCGAATTATCTTGCAATTCCTTTTCTATTTTATTACAAGCAAACATAACGGTTGCATGGTTTTTATTTCCAAATTCTCTTCCGATTTCAGAAAAACTTTTTTTAGTAAGTTTTTTTGACAAATAACAAGCTACTTGTCTTGGCAACGAGAACTTTCTATCTCTTTTGTCTGATAATAGTTCTAATTTTGTAATTTTATAGAAATCTACAACTTTTTGTTGGATTTTTTGAATTGTTATAACTTTGTTATTTGCGGAAATTGTTTCTTTTAATATATTTTTTATAACATCTAAATTTATATTTTGATTTACAAACTTTTGATGAATTAACAACTTTTTAATTGTACCTTCTATGTCTCTATTTGTAGAAATAACATTCTGAGCTATATATTCAAACACTTCATCACTACAATTTAAACCTAAAATCTGAGCTTTCTTTTTCGCTAATTCAAGCCTCATTTCATAATTTGGCATTAAAATATCAACAACTATTCCGCCAGACATTCTTGATTTTAGTTGATTGTCAATATTTTCCATGTTTTCCGGAGATTTGTCGCAAGCCATAATAATTTTTTTGTTATCGCTTAGTAGTGCGTTAAATGTGTAAAAAAACTCTTTTTGTGTTCCGTCTTTACCAGCAATAAATTGTATGTCGTCAATTAATAAAATATCAATATTTCTAAATTGTTCTTTAAATTCATTAATATTTTTATTTTGCAGAGACCTAACGAACAAATACATAAATTTTTCAGCTGATAAATAAACCACATTTTTATTCTTGCACTTATTTTTAAACTCCCAAGCCATAGCTTGTATTAAATGTGTTTTGCCTAAACCAACTTTTCCATAAACAAAAAACGGATTAACATTGAAACCCAAATCTTCTTCATTTATAATAGAATGAGCAACGGAACAAGCAAGTTTATTTGAATCTCCAACAACATAATTTTCAAAAGTATATAAAGGATTTAATTCAGTTCCAACTGTAAAAATATTTTCATGCTCAGATAAATTTGAAACATTATTGGTATAAACTGGCAGCTCAGACTTTATCGTTTTATCAACTATTATTTCTACATTCTTAACATTAAACTGTTCCAACAACAGTTGCCTAATGCCCTTTTTTAGCCAAATAATTTCACCATTTGCCTTCTTTTTTCTTCCATTTAAGAATTCCTTAGTAATCCATTCTTTAATAAATTTTGTTTCAACGGACACAGTGAGTTCAAAACCATTAAAAGAAACAAAATTTAATTTTGATAGCCAAGAATTATAAATCTCTATTCCAAACTCATTTTGGAAGAGTTTTTGCATATTTAACCAAATATTATTTTGCTCTAATTCTTGCATTATAATCCAAATAATAAAACATTAAAACGAAACACCATATTTCTATAGTGAGTCTTTATTTTCCCAGTATTTATTTGAATTCTCCTTTTTTAATTATTAGATTATTTTTTTATAAGTAAAGTAGATTATTTTCAAAAAAGTTAAAAAATATTCTTGACACAAAACGGTCGTAAAAATTTTATAGATTTAAAACTTGTCAAGTAAAAAATAGAATTTTTATATAAATGTTTTTATCCTTTTGCAAGCTTTATTTTTAATATTATATTATAAGAAAATATTTATATAGCAGAACAGAGCTAGAAATTATTTATGTGAAAAATTCAGTTATTTTAAAAATAAGGTGTCGATTTTATTAAACAGAATTTATTAATTATAAAAAACCTTTGTTAACAGCGTCTAAATATGAATGAAACTTTTTCTATGATATTTTGATAATCCATACTTTTTTATAGCTTCAATATGTTCTGCGGTTCCATATCCTTTATTTTTAACCCAATGATACTCCGGAAACTCTAAGTCCATTTTTCTTAGTAATTTATCCCTATTAACCTTTGCAATTATTGAAGCTGTTGCTATAGATATACTTTTTTCATCACCTTTTATTATAAATTCCGCTTTTGTTGAAATATCTGGAATAAAATTACCATCAACAATAACCAAATCTATATTTAGCGAATATTTCTTTATTAAATTTTCATAAGCCCTTTTCATAGATAATTTTGTAGCATTTCTTATATTAAATTTTTCAATTTCATCAACACTTCCCTCACCTATAGCAAACAAAATCTTTTCCTTGCTTTCTAAATCTAATATTTCTTCAAATATCCTTTCTCTATTCTGTTCGCTAATTTTTTTGGAATCATCAACTTCAACAGGACAGGCTTTTCTATCCACAATTAAAGCGCAGGCAGAAAATACTGGTCCGCATAAGGGCCCCCTACCAGCCTCATCAATTCCAGCTATAGTTTGCAAATTAAAAGAATCTTCTATTTCAAATGTTGGCATGCTAATAGCCCTTGTAGGCATGAATTCCATCCATAACAATATTAAAAGTTGCTATTTTTCCATCTTCAGTCTTTAAATAATCATAATTAACAACCTTTGCAGTCAATAATTTTCTATCTTCTTCATTATATGACATATATTGCGGATCTTTTTCATTCAAATAATGCTTATCAAAATAAACCTCTGTTTCTATAGTTTCAAATTTTGGATGAGAAATTATTATATTAATATGAGGCGCCCTACCCTCTATAACACCAGGAAAAATCGTCTTAAAACCATATCTGCCCAAATTATCGCTTCTTGCTGTTCCAGACATAACAAAATTCTTATCAACATAAGCACTTCCTTTACTCAATAGTGTTTGATATTTTCCCGCAGAATTTGTCTGCCATATTTTAATAGTCGCCCCCTCTATTGGAATTCCAAAAGCGTCAGTGATATTTCCCTTTAAATATAATAATTCGCCAGTAGCAATATTAAAAGAGCCCACATATCTCGTCAAATCATTATTTGTATTAAATTTTTCAGGTTTTGATAAAGTGTTTATAATTAAGCCTGTTGGAGTTTGTTTTTGCGGTGTAAATAAGTCAAATTTAGCAGCATAAGAGTTTGAAAAATTTAAGCTAAATAACAATAAAATCAAAAAATATTTTTTCATAAAATCCAGTCATTTTTTTCAATAATAAAATAATTTTTCTAAAATTCATCAAAATAATGTAATAATGTTTGCAAAATAGCAAATGGGTATAAATAGCATTGCATTCCTGATTATATTTAAAGTCAAGTGTTTAAAGACAAAACTGCATTACAACAAAATAAAATGTCTTTAAACTTTAAAGAATAAATTATAATACATTTTATATTTTTATTGATTTTAATTTTTTATTCTATAGTGTTTGGCTGTTTGATTTTGATTTTAATAATGAATAGAAAATACGTATACAGAGCGTTAGATCAAAAAAGAAATAAAATTGTAAAGGGTACAATGCAAACATTTAATGAGTTTGCGTTGGAACAGACATTGTTGGAATCAAATATGGTTCTAATATCATTTAAAGAGGTTAAAAAGGGTATTTTATCTAGTTTGGGTGTCTTAGATAGAATTACTCCTAAAGATTTAATTACATTTTTTATTCATCTTGAACAGTTAGAGAAAGCTGGAGTTCCATTATTGGACTCACTATCGGATTTAAAAGATTTCTCTGAAAATCAAAAAATAAAAGATATAGCAGCAGATATATTTGAATCCGTGAAGGGCGGTAAATTATTATCAGAAGCCATGGAGAAATATCCAAAAGTTTTTGATGAAATTATGATTAGCTTGATTAGAATGGGAGAAAAAACTGGAGATTTACAAATTGCGTTTAAAAATATATATGAAAATATTAAATGGAGCGACGAAATAAAAAGGGCAACAATTAAAGCAATTAGGTATCCTTTATTTACGTTGCTTGTTATGCTTATAGTTACGGGTGTAATGTTAAAAATTGTTGTTCCAAAGGTTACGGGTTTTATTGTGGATCAAGGCATAGCTGTGCCAGCTTATACAACCGCACTAATCAAAACATCTAAGTTTTTTGAAAAATATTTTATAGTAGGAATTGGCTACATGATTGGATTGTATGCATTTACAAAAATTTTGGCTCGAAATAAAGTAATAAGATTTCAAATAGATGCTTTAAAATTAAGAATTCCAATTCTTGGCGATATTATAAATAAAATAGAAATGTCAAAATTTACAAAATTTTTTGGCGTAACTTTTTCCAGCGGTATTCCGGTTTTAGAATGTTTAACAATTTCCGGAAATGTTATAAAAAACACTGTTTTAAGAGATGAAATAGATAGAATTAAACAACAAGTATCAGATGGAAAATCAGTATCAAACGCAATGACTTCATCACGTTATTTTCCAAACATGGTTTTAAGAATGTTAAAAGTTGGTGAGGAAAGTGGAAATATGAGCGAAGCCATGGAGAATATTCAATACTTTTACACAAGTGAAATTAATGATACAATTGAAAAAATTATTGGAACTTTACAGCCTGCAATTATGTTTTTAATGGGCGGATTAATGATTTGGGTTGTAGCAGGCGTATTCGGCCCTATTTATGGAAATTTCGACAGTTTCGGTGCGTAAATGCTTAAAAAATATTTTATAATTTTCTTTTTATTGTTTACATCTTCTTGCATCACAAGAGATCTTTCCCAAAAAGGATACATTATCAATAAAGATGATTTATCCAATGTATCAATCGGATTAACAAATAAAGAAAATACAATAAAACATTTAGGTTATCCGTTAAATAAATCTTATTTTGACGACAATATTTGGATTTATTATTCTTATACAATCAAAGAAGTCTTATTTTTCAAACCACAAATCAAAGACCAAAAAGTACTGATTATTGAGTTTGATAAAGACTCCGAACTAGTAAAAAATTTATCTTTATACAATATTAAATCCGACAAAAATCAAACCTTAGATATTGGAAGCGATATTAATAAAGATAAATCAAATGCAATAAAAGATATATTGAATAATATAGGCCAATTCTCAATGTAGCCATATTTTTCAATAAAAAGGAAGAGTGCCAGAGTGGCTGAATGGAACAGTCTCGAAAACTGTCATACCAGTATTGGTATCGCGGGTTCAAATCCCGCCTCTTCCGCCATTCCAAAAATTATTTTGATTAGATTATTTTTAAGTTTTTTAAAAACTATTATTTTAAATTTTCTACATTAAACTCGGAGCGAATTAGCAAATATTAAATATTATATGGAAAAAAAATATTTTTCTTATTTTATAGACAGAACAATTAAACATATGCGTCTTGTGCAGGATAATTTGATATTATTGGAAAAGAATAAAGAATTACTACCTTTTAGAGTTAAACCATTTGAATTGTTAAAAAGATCATTTAAACATGATATTGGAAAATTTCATCCAGAGTTAGTGGCGGCCTATCAAAAAATAGCTGAATACCAATATAATAATATAAATGTATTTCCAGATGAACTAGAGAGATATTGCGATATTCATTATTGTAAAGAAAGACATCATCCTGCTTATCATAAAAAATATAATATTAAATTTACGGATGTAGATCTTTGCGAAATGTGTTGTGATATGGACGCTTCAGCACAGAGGGTAGGAGAATTAGACAATGCCAAATATTTTAAAGAAGTTTTGATAAATGAATTTCCCATTTTAGAAATATATAAAGATAAAATATTAAACATATTTGATATACTAAAAAAACTTCAATAGGATTGCTTAAAATCTATTTGCGCTTTATATTTTATTAATTATTATTAAATTGATAATTATAAATCTTCACATTATATTTATGGTTAAAACCTTATTATTTGACTTAGACGACACATTAATTGATATAAATATAACTTGCGAAATTGTTGTTCAGAAAATTTTTAATTATTTGTTGTGAGTTAACTTGGTTTGATTAATATATTGGCTGCTATTGCATTTTAATTTCTAAGTATCTAAAGATTAACTTAAAGAGCGAGAGAAGTTAAAAAAGTTATATAGTCCTCTCCGCCACTACAGTTCTTTATTATTTTAATATAGTCTTTAAATCATCTTCTGGATTACTCACTAATGATATATTATATTTATCAATCAAAACTTTTAGAATGTTTGGACTGAGAAATGCTGGAAGAGTTGGGCCTAATTTTATATTTTTTATATTTAAATATAATAGACTTAATAGAATACAGATAGCTTTTTGCTCATACCAAGATAGGATTAAAGACAACGGTAAATCATTAACTGAACAGTTAAAAGCTTTGGCTAGCTCTGTTGCTACCTTAATTGCGCTATATGCGTCATTGCATTGCCCCATATCTAATATTCTAGGGAAATCTTCGATGGTTCCTAAATCTAAATCATTAAAACGATATTTTCCACAGGCTAAGGTTAAAATAAGAGTATCTTTAGGCGTTTTTTTAACAAAATCAGTATAGTAATTTCTGCCAGGTTTTGCTCCATCACAACCGCCAACTAAAAATATGTGTTTAATCTTTTTGGTTTTGATGGCATTAATAATCTTATCGGCAACTGATAAAACTGTGTTATGTCCAAAGCCAACCGTTAAAGTATTGCCGCCATTAATGCCGGTCATTTTATGCTCTTGATTGTAGCCACCAAGCTCAATGGCTTTTTTTATAACTGGAGTAAAATCTTTATTTTCATCAATATGTATCATATTTGGATATTCAACTAATGCTGTTGTAAATACTCTATCTGCATAGTCTTCTTTAACAGGCATTATGCAATTAGTTGTAAACAGAAATGCGCCTGGTACATTAGAAAATTCTTTTTGTTGATTTTGCCATGCGGTTCCAAAATTGCCTTTAAGATGTTTAAATTTCTTTAATTTTGGATAAGCATGACATGGCAACATTTCACCATGCGTATATATATTTATGCCTTTTCCCTCAGTTTGTTGCAGTAATAAATATAAGTCATGAAGATCGTGTCCTGATACTACAATAAATGGACCTTTTTCAATATTTGTAGTTATTTTAGTTGGAATAGGATGCCCGTATGTTTCAGTATTTGCTTTATCCAACAATTCCATGCATAGCAAGTTAATTTCGCCTGTTTTTAAAACTAATGGTAAAAGCTCGTCAACTGTGTTTTTTTCAACAACTGCTTGCAGTCCTGTATAAAAAAAGTCATTTACTTTTTCATTTTGATAGCCCAAAATTCTAGCATGATAAGCATAGGCTCCCATGCCTCTAAGTCCAAATAAAATTAATGATTTCAAGCTTCTAATATCTTCATTGGCATTCCATATATCTTTTATTTTAAAATCTTCTCTTTTTGCTAATAATTGTGCTTTTTTAGTTAATTCTTTAATACTTTTATCATCAAAATTAACATTTGTAATAGTTGTGAATAAACCATCAATTATCATATTTGTAATTTCTGATGTTTTTTTGCCAGAAATGGCTAATGCAACGATAGCATTAGTTAAGTCATCTTGCAGATTAGCTGTTTCTGCCTTTTTACCACAAACGCCGCATGTAGAAGTGCAACCTTTACCACCCATAGTTTGCTCACATTGAAAACAAAACATTGACATATTTTTTCCTTTATAAAATTAATAATTATTGAAATAAAACAAGTAAAATCATTTTTAGCCTCTCTTTTGCATATACGGCATGAGGAATCTGCGAGGGCATACAAATTGTCTGTCCTGCAGATACTTCATATTCTTCACTGCCAATCGTAATTTTTGCAACACCATCCAAAACCGTAACCATCGCATCTCCATCTGATTGATGCGTACTAATTTCTTCATCTTTATCAAAAGCAAAGAGCGTTAAGTTATGACTTGGTTTTTGAGCGATAGTTTTTGACACAATTTGTCCTTTCTGATAAGATATTTCATCAACTAGATTTAATGGAGTGTTTACTGATATATTTTTAATAAATTTCATTTTTCACCTTCATTATATTATTTGATATTTTAAAAATATATTTTAACTTTTAAAAAGTATGTTGTTTAAACAACAAAATAAAAATAGATGGAAAATTTTGAAATTCTTAGTGATAATGCTTTATTTAAAGGAATAGCTAAGGCAGATATTAAAAATGCATTAAAATGTTTAAACGCTAAAGTTGTCAGCTACAAAAAAAATACTAGTATTTATAATATTGGTGATGAAATTAAATTTATTGGCATTGTTTTAAAAGGCGGTGTATATATTATAAAATACGATTTCTTTGGCCATTCTAACATTATACAAAACATCGGCGTTGGCGGTTTATTTGCTGAGGCTTATGCCTATCAAAAAGTGCCGTCTCTTGTAAATGTTTTAAGCAGTGAAGAAAGCGAAATACTTTTTGTTGATACTGGTAAAATACTGGAATTTTACCCTTCTTATTGTGAATTTCATCAAATATTAATTAAAAATCTGTTCCACATCATTACAGAAAAAAACTTAAATTTAATAGGAAAAATTGAATGCATTACTCCAAGAAGTATAAGAGAAAAAATTTTGACTTATTTATCTTTTGAAGCTCAAAAACATAAAAAATCTGAGTTTGACATTCAATTCAACAGACAAGAGCTGGCTGATTACTTGTTGGTTGATCGTAGCGCACTGTCTAATGAATTATCAAAAATGCAAAAAGAAGGGATAATAGAGTATAGAAAAAATCATTTCATTATAATAAAGTTTTTATAATTTATAGCCCCCCTTTGTCAACTATCTTTACAAAGGGGAGCCACATCATAAAATATTTAATCTTAAAACAAATAACAAACAAGCTGCTTATGTTTTTGTCTAGATAAACCATGAGAAGTTAAAAAATAAATATTACAACCGTAAAAATACTTGAAAAATAATTTTTATATTTTAACTATATGGATATGATTGTGCTATATAATAAATAAAATTTTATATTTATGTTTCGTCTAAAACTATATAACTTTAAGCTAAATAAGAAAAATTTGTAATATAAATATTGTTTTATTCTTTGTATAGTTCCAATTGTATTTGTTATTAACAACTTTGTGAATTTAAAATGAATAAAAAGAATATTGAAAAAAATAAAAATTCGAAAATAATTGAAGAAAAGAAAGTTGTTTATAATTTAGAATCTAGAGCGGGTTATTTTGATTCCAAGAAAATAACAGTTTTAGAGAGTTTTTCTATCAAAGATGGCATGTTGGTGTTTTATTGCACTAAAACGCCATTTTGTTTAGGTGCGGCACTTTTTGATAAGAAGAATGCAAAATTATTATACAGAACTGCTAGTCCAATTTTTTCAAGCAAAACTCCAGTTGATCAAATTAAAATTAAATTAAATGAAGATGAAGTGGAATTTTATTTTGCCCAAAAAAATAAAAAACAAAAAGAAATATTTTCATTAGATTATGTTTTAGGAAAAGATGCAGATAATCTAAAAAATAAAAATAAGAAAGTTGTAAAATCTGTTATTAAAAAATCAGAATGTAATCCAATCATAAAGCCAAATCCAGAACATGATTGGGAATCTTGTGGGACTTTTAATGCGGCTGTGCTGGATATTGATGATACCGTTCACATTTTATATAGAGCTGTTGGGGATAATGGCAGTTCTGTTATAGGATATGCAACAAGTAAGAATGGAGTAAACATTGATGAAAGATTGCCTTATCCAATATATCAACCTACTGGAGACTTTGAATTAAGAGTAGATAATCTTGATGAACCAATATTCTCATATAACTCAGGTGGAACTTTTAGCTGCTGGGGCGGATGTGAAGATCCAAGAATTGCAAAAATAGATGATGTAATTTATATGATTTATACAGCTTTTAATGGTGTAAACCCACCTTGTGTGGCATTAACATCAATAGATGTTGCTGAGTTCTTGCAAAGACATTGGAAGATGTGGAAAAAACCGGTTTTAGTTTCTCCTAAAAACCAAATGAATAAAAATTGGGTAATTTTTCCAGAAAAAATAAATGGTAAATATGCAATTTTGCATAGTATTACGCCAAGCATTCAAATTGAATATTTAGATAATTTAGATTTTAAGAAAAATCCGAATATTAAAAGTACTTATATTCCCGTGAAGAAGAAAAATGTTTGGGATAGCGTAATTAGGGGTATTGGACCTACACCGATAAAAATAAATGAAGGCTGGCTTGTGTTCTACCACGCAATAAGTGAAAAAGAGCCAAGCAAATATAAAATTGGGGCTATGATTCTTGACCATAAAGACCCAACAAAAATTTTGTATAAATCAAGTTTTCCAATAATAGAACCTGATAAAATTTATGAAAATGAAGGATATAAAAAAGGAATCGTTTATGCATGTGGCGCAATTATAAAGGATGATAATATTATTCTTTACTATGGTGGAGCCGATACTGTAGTCTGTGCTGCCGGCTGTAATTTAAAAAAATTTATTAAACAAATAAAACAAAATAATGATAAAATTCAATAGATCAGAAAAAAATCCAATTCTAAAACCTAATAAAAAAAATAATTGGGAGGCAAAAGCTGCATTTAATCCAAGTGTAGTTTTTGATAGTGGCAAATATCATTTGCTTTATAGAGCGCTTTCTAATCCGCAAAAGAGGCAAGGATTTAATGTTGAAATATCATCAATTGGTTATGCCGAAGGCAATAGCTATGATGATTTTACAAATTGCTGTAAATTAATTGAGCCAGAATTTTACTGGGAGGCTTTTGGGTGTGAAGATCCACGAATGACTAAACTTGATGACAAATATTATATATTTTATACGGCTCTTTCTGTTTATCCATTTTCAGCAGAAGGCATAAAAATTGGTATGGCAACAACAAAAGATTTCAAAAAAATTGAGCAAAAGAATTTAATTACTCCCTTTAACTCAAAAGCAATGTCTTTATTTCCAGAAAAAATCAATGGAAAATTCGCCGCTATACTCACAGTTGACACCGACAATCCACCTGCAAAAATAGCTTTAGCATTCTTTGAAAAGGAATCTGATATGTGGAATCAAAACATGTGGGAAGAATGGTATTCAAATCTAACCTCAAATACCATTCCATTATTAAGAAGCAGAAACGACCATTTAGAAGTCGGAGCACAACCAATTAAGACTGAAAAGGGATGGCTTATAATTTATGCTTATATACAAAATTATTTTTCTGCAAATAAAATTTTTGGTATAGAGGCTATATTGCTAGACTTAAAAAATCCGCTTAAAATTGTTGGAAGAACTAAAGAACCATTGCTGGTTCCAGAAAAAGAATATGAAATTGCCGGAAATATTTCAAATATTGTTTTTCCTTCAGGCGCTATTGTAGATGGAGAAAATTTATTGATATACTATGGGGCGACTGATACAACTTCTTGCGTTGCAAGTTGCAAACTAGATGAGTTGTTGAAAGAAATGGCTTTGCCAGAAGAAAAAGGAGAATTATTCATCGAAAGCAAGAACTTAAAAGATGGATTTAAACGATATATTAATAACCCGATAATTAAACCGATATTTGAATCTCCATGGGAAGAGAGATCCACATTTAATCCGGCTGCTATTTATCTAGATGGAAAAGTTCATATTCTTTACAGAGCAATGTCATATAGAAATAAATCAGTTATAGGGTACGCATCTAGTAAAGACGGAATTCATATAGATGAAAGATTGCCTGAGCCAATATATGTTGCTAGAAAAATATTTGAAAAAAGAATAGCCCCAGATTTATGGTGCGGTTGCGAAGATGCTAGATTAACACGTATCGAAGATACTATATACATGACCTATACAGCATTTAACGGAAGAATACCTAGAGTTGCGCTTTCCACTATTTCTGTTTTTGATTTTATATATAAAAAATGGAACTGGAGCGAACCACAGGCAATTTCTTCACCAGGATTTGATGATAAAAACGCATGCCTACTTCCTAAAAAAATAAATGGAAAATTCGTAATTTTCCACAGGCCAGAAAATTACATTAGTTTAAATTTTGTAGAAGACTTGAATACCCTGCAGGATACTTGGCTAGACAGATCTTCCGCATTAATAAGACCTAGACCAGACAAATGGGACAATAAAAAAATTGGAATTTCAGCACCACCTATTGAATTAAAAGAAGGATGGCTACTTCTATATCATGGAGTTTCAGCACCTAAAAATATATACAAAGTTGGAGCTATTTTACTAGACTTAAAAGATCCAACAAAGGTTTTAGGCAGAACCAACATTCCATTAATGGAACCAGAAATGGACTATGAATTATACGGTGATGTTCCAAATGTAGTATTCCCTTGCGGCGCCGTTATGATAAAAGATGAAATATTTTTATATTATGGCGGAGGTGATATGGTAGTTGGAGTAGCAAAAATTCAGGTAAAGGATATTTTGAAACAATTGGAGTAGTTGTATATTCAATCACCCCAGCCTTGTCATTACCAGACTAGACTTACCATTCAACAACTCAATAATTTTTTTAAACTCATTTCATTTGTTAAGGAAATGCGGCTACAAAATGACGTGGGTTTAGATTGAATTAAAATGAAGAAGTTTATAATTACCAAAAACAAGCTTGATTATTATTTTAAAACCCATATAAATTTTAGTATATTTTATGAATATTTTTATGAAATTTAGGAATAAAAAATTAGATTTTTTTGCGAAAATACAAAATTACTTGTGGGGAACTTTTTGGATTATATTTTCGCTGATTATATTTTTATCAGTATTTTCTTATAACGAAAAGGATATTTCTTTTAACAGTGTGTCAACAATGCCGGAAACGCATAATATATTGGGAAAGTTTGGATCTTATTTTTCCGATATTTTGCTGCAAATTTTTGGATTTTCATCAATTTTGTTTGCTGCGAGTTTTTTAATATTTGGAATAAAAATTCTTCTAAGTAAAACAATTTACAGTAAATGGCAAAAAATTATTGCATTTATTGGGCTTTTTATAAGTTTAACTATAGCTTCAAATATTATTTTTACTAATAATGCTTGCGGTCTAAAAATCTGTAATGGAATACTCGGCAATATTATTATTGACACTTTATATTATATTCCACAGTTTTTATTACTTTTGTTTTGTTTTTTGCTTTTTTTTGTTTCAATCTCGTTCTTTTGGGATATAAAAAAGAATTGGTGGTTGGTAAAATCGGCTAGATTGTATAATTTTTTGAAATCTAGCACAAAAAATATATTACGGCTTTTTACATTTATATTGAAATTGCTTACAACAAAGAAATTTAGGGAAAAATTAGCAAGATTTTTTACAAAAATATTTAATAAGAAGAAAAGCGGTTTTGTTTTAATTGATGATGAAGATGAATTAAAAGCAGAAGAACCAAAACAAGAAAATATAAAAGAAGAAAAAGCCAAGAAAACAAGTTTATTGAAAACACTATTTAAGAAAAAAGAAAAATTATTGCCAGAAATAAAGCCAGAGAATATTTCTAAAGTATTGTCTAAAAAAGAAAAAATAACAATTAAAACTATTAGCGAATATACTTTACCAAATGCAAGTTTATTAAGAAAAAATGATAGCAGAAATAAAATATCAATTTCAAAAAATGAGCTTTTATCACAATCCGCAAGACTTCTTGACGTGTTGAAAGATTTTGGCATAAAAGGTAATGTACTTGATGTAAAAGCTGGTCCAATAATTACCTTGCATGAGTTTGAGCCAAGTGCTGGAACAAAATCCTCCAGAGTTATAGGACTTGCAGATGATATAGCTAGATCAATGTCTGCAACATCGGCAAGAATTTCTGTAATTCCCGGTAGAAATGCGATGGGTATTGAATTGCCTAATAAACAAAGGGAAATGATTTACATAAGGGATTTAATTGAAAGCAATGAATATGAAAATAGCAAATATCCTTTGCCTATGATTATTGGTAGTAATATCTCTGGCGATGCTGTTATTGCGGACTTATCAAAAATGCCACATTTGCTTGTTGCCGGAACAACAGGTTCTGGAAAATCAGTAGCAATTAATACCATGATTACTTCATTACTTTTTAAGATGACTCCAGAGCAATGCAAATTCATAATGATAGACCCAAAAATGCTTGAGTTATCAGTTTATGAGGGAATACCACACCTTTTAACTCCTGTTGTTACGGAACCTATTAAAGCTATCACAGCATTAAAATGGGTATGCAGAGAAATGGAAGACAGATACAGAATTATGGCAAGTCTTGGTGTAAGAAATATTGCTGGCTACAATGAAAAATTAAATAGCGCAATCAAAGAAGGAAATAAACTCACACGAAAAGTGCAAATTGGTTTTGACAACGAAACAGACGAGCCAATTTATGAAAATAGAGAAATAGAAGAAAAAGAAATGCCATATATTGTTGTAATCGTTGATGAAATGGCTGATTTAATGATTACCGCAGGAAAAGACATTGAAGCTTCAATTCAAAGAATTGCACAAAAAGCAAGAGCTGCAGGAATACATTTAATAATGGCTACTCAAAGACCATCCGTAGATGTAATTACCGGCGTTATTAAGGCCAATTTCCCAACAAGAATGTCATTCCAAGTTGTTTCAAAAATTGACAGCAGAACAATTTTAGGAGAACAAGGAGCCGAACAATTACTAGGCATGGGAGATATGTTATTCATGTCCGGCGGAGGAAAAATTATCAGAGCGCATGGGCCTTTTGTTTCTGATGATGAAGTTGAAAATATTGTCAATTATATAAAATCACAGGGAATTAAACCTAATTATGTTGACGAAGTATTAAAAAATAATGATGAATTTACTAGCAACGAGACTTCCGATAGTGGAAATAATTCTGACGCATCTGGCAATCCAGATTTATTTGGCGTTGATAATGATAGAGATTTTTACCAACAAGCTTTAAATATAGTTAAAAAAGAAAGAAAGTGCAGTATTAGCTATATACAGCGAAGCTTAAGAATTGGCTATAATAAAGCGGCCAATATAGTAGAAGAAATGGAAAAAAATGGTGTCTTAAGCAGTCCAAATAATGTAGGCAAAAGAGAAATTTTAATTCCTGATGATAAAGATAAAAAATAAACGGAACGGCTAAATCTTAATAGATTTGATTTTAATAGTTTTGATGTTCGTAAGATTATTGCAACCAACTTGTTATAACTCCCCTTCCTCAACGGACTTTACAAAGGGGAGCTATTTATTACTTTATCAATCTTTCTTTACAACACTTTCCAATAAATTCTCTACTCTCTCAACCATACATTCATTAGTTCTTTTTCCTTCGTGAGTTCTTTCTATATATCTTAATAATCTTCTCA
>CAZBNS010000023.1:0-20513 GCA_964493475.1 uncultured Rhizobiaceae bacterium
TGCTTTTGTCAACAACTTTGTCTCAAAATCTAGCCTGGTAATGACAGGACTGCGGGGCTTCTCATGGTATTGGGTCTCCGAACCCAACACCTAAAAATATCAAATCTTAATTTATTTTTTAGTTTAAGTTTGAGATAACATCAGGTGTTGGGTTCGGAGACCCAACACCACGAGAGATAAGTATTTTTATATAAATATCAAGTGTAAATTTTTTTCGCAACTAAAGGTTGACTTATTATATTTTTGTTTTAATTTTAATATCATAGTCTTAATAATAAAAAATGCCTATGAAAAAAATTTTAACTACTGCTTTCATTATTGGAAGTTTGTATGGAACAGCACAAGCTGCTACAATTACAAGTCCGATTTATATGCCTACGACTGGAGAAGCTACAACTTCTTTGGATATTGGTTATACTAAATCACATTTTGATAGAGTTGAAGTGGGTGGTGTTGAAGATTCTAAAGAGTTGGAAAGAAGTTGGAATGTTAATTTGAATGGAAAATATGGTTTAAATGAACAAATTTCTTTAAATTATGGTTTTGATTTTGATTTTAGTAGAGAGATAGAAAGAATAGATCAATCTTCAAAACTAACTAATGTATATATTGGTTTTACTGGAAGAATTATTGATTCTGGAGCTAATAAGTTTGATATTTTATTGAATGTTGGACAACAAGCTAATAAATATTGGTTTTATTATACTTATGACCAAATGTATGCTAACTTAGGATTGAGATATGGATTAGATTTTGATTCGTATAATGTTGGTATTACCGTTGGAAGTCAATATACTAATGAGTATAAGGATGGCAGTGAAAAAATCGACAGTGAATTTAATTTCTATGCAAAGCTAGAAAATGAAATTATATTTACGAATGAATTTACTATGGGTTTAGACTTATTCTATACTTATAATCCTAGAAATGACTATGGTGTTAGTGGTTTATTCAAATATCATTACAAAGCATTTAATGAATATGGATTTAATGTTGATCTAAATTATGCTTTAAATGACAGCAATTATTTGGGAGTTTACTTTGGTATGTCTGAAAACGACTTTAAAGAAGATAGTTCTGGAGATATAAGAAAAGACTTAACTGAATATAATGGTGGTGTAAGACTTACTACTAGATTCTAGTTTATCTGTTTTGTAAAGCGAATGAGACTTATTCCTTTTGGTTTAAGTCTCATTTTTAGTCGTGATGTTAAATGATTTTTTATATGTTTGTGATTGGATATATTTTTGTTGAAAATTTTATTTAATTTTATTACTCTATAATGACTAAACAAGTTTTATTATTATGGGTATTTTCGGTTTCAAAAAAAAAGATGAAGTATTAACACCAAAAACCTCTGTTGTTAGAGATTTAAAAAATTCTAATGTTGAAGGCGAATTTGATGAAATTCATATGCAGAAAATGAGACAGTCTAAAATAATGGAAACAGCACCAACAACTTCTATTGCATCCAAAACTCAAGATGATTTTGGGGAGTCTATTTTATTGGACTTAGACGGTTTGAGTTTACCAAATAATAGAAACACAAAAACATTATCTGATTTTGAATTAGATATTGATGATAAAATTAAGGACATTTTTAATGAAAATAAAATAGGTTTGAATTCAAGCGTCAAAACCGAGAATGTAATTAATGAACCTCAGCCAAAGAAAGAAGAAAAAGTAAATTTGGAAACGATAAAACCAGTAGAAGTGAAAATTTCGCAGCCACAACAAGTTGGTGAAGTAAAAAAAGAAAAAACAATTTCAAATATTGCGGTTTTAGCAATGTCTAGACCATCAAGTGTTGCTTTTGATTTGGGAGATGATGTGTTCGTTGATGATAATTATGAAGTTGTAAAGTTTGATATATGGGGAACTCATAGCGATTTGGCAAAATTAGTTAATAGCAATCCAGATATAAAATATTTGGATATATCTGACGCTAAGAATATAACAGATTTTTCTATTTTATCAAAATTAAAAAAATTAAAACATTTAGATATTTCTGGAAATAAAACTATAAAAGACGTTAGTTTTTTGTCTGATTTGACACAATTAACTATTTTAAATATTGCAATAACTGGAATTGATACTTTGGTTAATTTTCCTTACTTTCCTAATTTAAAAGTTTTAAATTTAAAAATGAACAAAATTAAAAACTTAAAAGGATTAGAGAAATATACGAGTTTGCATGATTTAGTTTTGTGGGGAACTGATATTGACGATATTGGTGTTCTTAGCACTTTTACAGAATTAAGAACTTTAGATTTTGATAACTGCCCGGCTTTAAAAGATTTTTCTCCAATTTCAAAATTGTCCCATTTAATGTTCTTAAACTTATCCTCTGTAAAAATGTCTGATTTAAGTTTCTTGAAAAATCTCACAAATATGGAAGTTTTGGTTATGGATAGTGTAAGCGGCATGCTATCAGAGGCTAATTTATCAAATTTAGATAACTTAACCAAAATGAAATTTTTATGTATGAAAAATATGACTTTAAGGGATTTATCTCACTTCAAAAATATGAGACAACTGACGTTTTTGGATATTGCTGGAAATTCAATTACGGATCTAAGTCCTTTAGAGAATTTGGTTGAAATTGATAATTTAATTTTATCAAACAATTTAGGTTTAACAGATTTAAGTCCATTACATAAAATGTCAAAAATGTCTAAATTAAAAGTCAATGGCGTTGGCAAAGTTAAAAATGATATGGGATTATCAACAACAAGCATGAGTATTTCTGATATTTCTGTTATTAAAAATATGCCAAACTTAGGAGTTTTTGAATCTAACAATAATAATAAAATAAAAGATATAAGTCCAATTCAATATTGCACCAAACTTAAAGAAGCGCATTTTAAAAATTGCATGTTATTATCAGATGTAACGCCTTTGAGATTTTGTAAAAGCTTAGAAGAATTATCTTTAGATAACGATAGTCAAATCAAAGATATTTCTTTTTTAAAATACCTGACTAGTTTGATACAAGTGAGCATTGTTTCCACAAATATTGATCCATTAATTTTATCTAATTTAACTAACTTATTAAGTCTTGGAGTTTGGGGTTTTGGAACTGGTTCACATCCAATGTATAATCCGAATGCAGCAAGTTCTAAGTTTAGAAAAACACTATTAAAAAGTATTAAAGCCTCATTAAAAGGATAATAAGGATATGCTTCACATAAATAATTTCAATAACTAAAAAATCAAAATGACAAAAGAAAAAATCTTAGTAGCAATGTCTGGCGGCGTTGATAGTTCAACTGTTGCCACTAAGCTATTAGAAGATGGCTATGAAGTTGAAGGAGCAACATTAAATTTTGGGAGATTTTGCAGTAAATTAGCTTGTATAGACGCAAAAAGAGTTGCGGAACAGCTTGGAATCAAACATCATATTATTAATTGCGAAAATAATTTCGAAAATAAAATTATTAAACATTTTGCAGAAGAATATATGAAGGGAAATACCCCCAACCCATGTGTAAAATGTAATAGAGAAGTTAAGTTTTACGAATTACTAAAATTAAGAGAAGAAATTGGCGCAGATTTTTTAGCTACCGGACATTATGCAAGAATTACCGAACATGATGGTATTTACTGGCTTGAGAGAGGCAATGATTTAAAAAAAGATCAGAGTTATTTTTTAGGACAGTTAAAATACGAGTATTTGCAATATATAAAATTTCCATTAGCCGACATTAAAAAAACCGAAGTTAGAAAATATGCAAAAGATTTTGGCTTAGTTGTAGCTGAGAGGGCAGAAAGTCAAGATATATGCTTCACACAGGGAAAAGACTACAAAGAAATTATTAAGAATTATTACGATATGACATGCGGCGACATTGTCAACATAGAGACTGGAAAAAAATTAGCAGAACACAGCGGAATCATCAATTACACCCAAGGACAAAGAAAAGGCTTAAATATTGGTGGAACAAACGAACCATTATTTGTTATAAAAATAGATGCAGAAAAAAATATAGTTTATGTTGGCGAGGAAAAATTATTATTCAAAAATGAGCTGCAAATAAACTCTGTTAATTTTCTGGATTTGGAATTGGAATTTGAAAAAGAATATGAGTTCAATGTAAAGCTCAGATCCACAAACAACACCAATAAAGCGCAAATTATTTTTCATAGGGATTTAAGCGCCGACGTAAAATTACTTCAACCTTCTAGAAACATATCAAAGGGACAGCTTTGCGGAATATATAAAGAAAATAGAGTTGTTGCAAGCGGAATTATAATATAGGTTTATAGTAAAATAACTAACCCTTCAACATTAGCGTTTTCAATATTAAACAAGCGCTTTATGGATTTTTATAAATTCCTCAACCGTTAATTCCTCAGCCCTCTTATTCAAATCAATAAAATCAAGAACACTGCTATTCAATTTCTTACTTTGTATTAAATTTTGAATTGGTTTTTTGATTATTTTTCTTCGTTGGTTAAATAAAACAAGTGTAATCTCTGACAATTTTTTTATATCAATATTTCGAATGTTATTTTTTGGAACTATGTGAATAACTGAGGACATAACTTTCGGTGCCGGTATAAAGCTGCTAGGCTTAATGTCAAACACCTTTTTTACTTCACATAAGGCCTGCGTTATAACAGATAATCTTCCATAATTTTTGCTGCACGGGTTAGCGACAATTCTATCAACAACCTCTTTCTGTAATAATAAAGTAAAGCTATTAAACATTTGCAAATTATTTAGCCACTTCAATAGTAATGCCGTTCCGATATTGTATGGCAAGTTTGCAATTATGTTAATTTTACCTTCATTAAAATAACTTAATTCATTTATTTTTAAAGCGTCTTGGTTGATTGCTTCAAAATTTTTGTATGAACTAAATTCAATTTTCAAAATATCAAAGCAATCTTTATCAATTTCCACAGACACAAGATTTTTTGGATTTTGTTTTAGAATTGAAAAAGTTAATCCACCGGGTCCCGCTCCTATCTCCATAACATTTGTGTTTGTAATATTCCCAGCAGCATTTACAATTTTATCTAACAAAGATTCATCTACTAAAAAATTCTGTCCAAACTTTTTTTTAGTAGATAAACCATATTTTTTAATAACTTCTATTACTTTCACTTTAATATTTTATATTATGTGGTTGAAGTAAATTAATACATTATGTAGCAGAACCTGAGCCATCAGTTGAAGCTGGAGGAGGTGTAGACGCTACACTAGAAGAGCCGCTATCTCCACCACTGCTGCTATCTCCACTATTACCACTGCTGCTATCTCCACTATTACCACTACTGCTACTGCCTCCGCTGCTGCCACTAGAACCAGATGCTTTCTTTGGAGATCTACTCTCCTTTAATTGCTCCTGCGCTTCTTTTTTCTCAGCCTGCAATTCTTTGAATTCCCTCCGAACTTCTCCTAACTTTGTGGCGCCTTTTTTAATTCCTTTACCCATACTTATTCCGCTATACTTCATAGCTTTCATGGCAATTTCGGTTTTATCTTTCAACTCTTTCATCATATTGCCTGGCTCTAATTTTGAATTAGGATCCAATAAGGTTTTTACTCCGGCTAAATCAAGCGCAAAATCTGGTATCTTTTTTAGGAATTGTAATAAGACATATAATATTAAACATGCTTTAATAAGTGTTATTACGGTTCCAGCAAAATTATTATTTATTGATTTGCCAACGGCAACAAGTGGACCAATACCGAAAAATTTATATATTTTAGTCCCAAATGCTGGCTGCTCGCCTTTGCTTGTATTAACATTAAAAATACATAAAAGACTTATGTCAGAACTTGAACAATCGAGACGTGGCAATCTGCCCGTTGCTGGATCATGACCGATGTATTTAGCATCACCCAAACCTAATTTTTCCATATTCCCAATAACAAGTCCAGCAAATATTACAATAAATACAACCTGTAAAATATATCCCATTAAGCTATCCAACCAAGTTGTAAACATGTTTTTATACCTCTTAAACAATAAAGAAGGGAATATCAGTGGTGAAATATAAATCAATAAATTTACAGCAAATAAAGACATTAAAAACATATAGAATATCTTAATCACTATTGATAGCAATATAATGAAGAATATAAAGCCCAAACATACCACTATAAGTGCTAACGGACTCCATAATATTGATAATAGCAACATGTGTAATATACCAGGTAAATTAGTTCCAGGAGTATAATTAAAATAATTCATTAACTTACAATCAAGACTGTCAAAAATGGCTAGATAACGTTTTCCTTGTGGATAATAAGCATCACCAAAATAACAGCCATCATAAGTGTCTTTCCATATATAGTTTTTATTTCCAGAACTATCTTTTTTTTCACGTTTTACACAATCACTATAACATGTCTCAGCACCAGTTCCATCGTTGACAGTGCAATATTTGGAAGTTGGCATATTTCCACCTGGAAATATAGTTAAATCCGCAACTATAAAATTATTATTTACGTCGTAATTGAAATAGCACTCCTCTGCATGTCTATATGATGCAATTTTAGCATAACCATTTCCATTATTTATTCCGTTAGAACCACCTTTATCCACCAAATAGGAATTTACATATCCAGAACCACCGCCGCCAGATCCTGCAGACCAACCGCCTGAAGCTCCACCGCCACCATACCAGCCATTGCCACCATCACCATATATTCTATAGCCATCATCAAATCCACCATGACCAATTCCACCATTACCACATACACCGCTTGTTCCAGAATAGGCTAAATGGCTTCCTGCAATACCACCAGCACTTAAAGTTCCACCACGGCCATAAGCTTCTAAATCAAATGAAATACCATTATTTCCACTATTATTTCCCCCGCCTCCAGCACCTCCAGCACGACGATCATTAGCATAATTTTCTATACCAGTACCAGTTCCACCAGCACCACCGGCAACTATAATTCTTGGATCATTTGCTGTATTGCAAGTTAAAGGGAGAGTATTAGATAACCTAATATCTGTAGCTCCACCGCCAGCCTTACTAGTTCCGCCAGAAGCGCCAATTTTCACGTGCAAGATACTTCCAGCACCTAAATTCAATGCTGTTATTGGCAATTCTATAGTTCCAAACGAATAACCGCCCCTACCATACGTTTCTGTTCCATTATTTCCACCACCGCCTCCCCAAACTTCTAATTTTACATGGGTTGCATTAGGTGATATTGTAAAAGCACCATTTTCATTAAACGTAGTATTTTGTAAAAGCACTACTTGATCGCTGCAAGATTTTGTAGTTATAATCTTTTTGCAAACAACTTCATAATCAATATTTTTATAACCGCCATAACCCAACAAGGATAAATCAAAAACTTTATAGTACAAATACCCGCTTGCATCATCAATCCATTTATAGAATTGTGATTGCCAAGCATTTCCTACCGCAAAATAAAACACTATTGCAAATTTCATTAATTCTACAACCATTGCCTTTGGTTTCTTTGGGTCGTCAAATATATTAAACTCACCTTTTAATAAGAAATTTAATCCAATCATAATTATAGCGAATATAGCCGCCATCTTTATAATAAATTGAAGCCTGCTCTGTAATTTATAGAAAATATTACTATCTTCTGGCAAATCCTGACCTATTATATAATAATATTTATCTGGATTGATACTTTGTGGAGGTCCAAAAGTATCATTTCCACATAGTCCTTCCGAATTAATTTGTTCAGTCTCATTTTTACAAAAACTTTGGCCAGCCTTATTATTAAACATATTATACAATGTTTCTTTGAAACACTGAACAATAGGAGCAGTAAAGCCTCTATATTCACCAAGATTAAAATCAATACCGCTAATCAAAGGTTTATTTATAGTTGCAACTATCTCTTTTAATGTATTTCTTGAATTTCCATTAGCTTTTATTGCGTTAATAACTTGAGGAGTTACTATTGTAGCTGCCATAATTATTGCAACAAATGGAGCACCCATAGCAGCAGTTATTACAGTAGCAGCTAAACCAACACCATTAACACCCACATATATATAGGCAACTTGCTCATCAGTCAAATTATTTATTTGGCTATCTACATTTGGCTTACTAATATCAACTCCGCCCTCAGCGAAAGCTTTTTTAATAGTATCATAAATACTTAGATTTAAAAGTGATATTGGAACTGGTAAATTTTGCGAATCTCCAATAAAATCAGAGCAAACTCTTGGCAAAAATTTATTATCAGTCATATCTTGGAAATCACTATCACCTGTATCACCAATTTCCGTACAATGAGCATTATAAGAACAATAATTTTTTGTCTCTCCATAAGCATTAGTTGGATACTTAGGTTTGCTATTGCTCCAAATTCTCTCTTTATCCTCCTTAGATGGAATTGTAAATCTATCACCAGAATCAATGTCATCTTCTGGTATAGCACCTTCACAAGAATACTCTCCATTACAATATAAGTTCTCAACAGCAGTTCCGCCAGCAAGATTATAAGTGTAAGGACAATAATTCACATTCCTAATACAAATTTTCATTGAATCTTCTTGTGATGTGAAAGCTATAAATTCAGGATCCCTCTCATTTTTAAACTTTAACGAACAAGAATCTGGAGAACTATCAGACTCCAAACTTCTTAAACACATTGTATTGTGATCTGGCTTCCTTCCAGTAGAAGAATCGGTAAAATCTTCATCTTCTTCCGTATCGTAGATACAAACGCCTAACGCTGCCCTGCTTTTACAACAATTAAAAGCATCTTCAAATATTTGCCTACATTTACTATCTAGTGAATGGTCATTTTCGGCTTCCTTAACAGAAATTTTGGTGTTATCAGCTAATATGCAACCCTGATTTTTATATTTAAATCTTTTGCAGGCATATTGTGCAGAATTACTACCTCTAAAATAATATCTCTGCTCTAATCCAGTAAAACCTTTTTGAATATCAGGCCTTGGATCTATACATTTTCCAGAACCGTAATCGATATCTATTTCAAATTCTTTTCCGTTATATAATATTTCTCTATATAATCTATTTTTCATAGTTCTAGACTGCATAGTCAAACCTTGGCAAAAAGAACTATCTAATTCACAAAAGCCATCGCCTTCTATTGTTTCAGCACAATCAACACCATAATCATTTCTCGCTTTTGTTTCCCCATATTCAAAACATTTTTTAAGTTTATAGCTATATGAGTTTGAAAAAAAGCCAGTTTGCGGATATAACTCCCTAGAATCAAAATTTTCTACATCATATTCAGTAAAAACCCTTCCTTCCCAATCATGCCCACACAATTTTGCCCTATTTATTTGACTTTTAGCAGAATCATAAATAATACCGGTTGAAGCAAAGATCAAAGTTTGAGACAGAGCCGTAAGAGTAGCCAATGCTACACCACATGCTATAGCAAATGAACATGCGCCAGTAGCATTAAGAACAGCTACAGGATTAACTGGCTGTATAGCAGCTAGAGGAGTCCAATGATGACATTTGACGATATTATAACCAGTATAAAAACCCAATACTGCAGCATCAGCTGCATATGCTAACTGCAATATAATAATAGGATCCATAAGAGCACTAGTTCCTACAACGCTGCCAGCAGATATTATGGCACCTTTTGAAGTATTTAATGTCTTCAATATAACTCTAAGATCAAACATCTTTTTAGTAATATCGCTTCCTTTTTTAAATTGTTCTGCCGCATCCGTCGGACTCACACCAATAACTTCAGTAAATTTATTGCAAACAGCATTAGCCGCAAGAGAAGCAGCTGCATAAGTAAGAGAAATAGTTATTGCCCATATTAAACAATGCTTATTTCTTGAATCATAGTAATAATCAGGAGATGTATATGGAAAATATTCTAAACTGACACTTTTGCACATAGCCGGTTGATTTCCATCTTTGTCAATCTTACTAACATCTTTAGAATAATTAATTTCATAAGTATCGCAATGATCCAGACTTGCTCTCGGCTTAATTTGCTCACAAGTTGTAGCAAATGTCATATTATTGCTGAATAATATTAGCAAAACTACAAATGAGATAAATATAGAACAGTAATCTTTTAATTCTTTTAAAAAATATTTTTTATTCATCGTTTTCCTTTATTTTTCATTATCATCCTTAGAATCATCCTTAGACTTTCCTTTAATCTTACTATATGCTTTATCAAGTATTTTTTTACCAGTTCCAACAGCAGATAGTCCAATTTTTTTACCAGTTCCAACAGCAGATAGTCCAGTATATTTGAATATCCTCTGTGCTACGCCTCCCATACCTTTTAGTTTTGTTGCTAAAGCAAAAGGATCTGCTTTTTCAGATAAACCCGGCAAATTAGTATTAGTTCCAGTTATATTAGAAGCTATAGAAGGAATCGTTTTTGAAACATTATTTAAAATAAAGAATAAGAATGCAATTCTTAAAAACATAATTAAATCTGACAATTGCAAATCTGTTAAGAATGATAAGAATATTCCAATTGAGTTAAATACCGTAAAAGGTGTGGCTGTTGCTTTTTCTAAAAGACATAATACGCTTTTATTTTTTAACTCAATCAAAGTTTCATCTTCATGGCAATCGGCATCTGAAACATTGTCGCCATACGATACTATGGTATCATCATCAGTTCCTTTGCAGACATAGCCGCAAATCAATTCTCTTTGAGGCCCACTACCAGTAAAGATACCTTCACCAAGAACATAGCTATCCATTATCACCAAGGAAATGGAAATAAAACCAAACAAAAATAATGGCTGTAAAGAATAGCTAAGCACCTGTTTTAACCAGCTGTCAAACATCTTCTTTCTGCTTGGAAACAAAATACAAGGAATTATTATTGGAGATATATACAGCATTAAGGCTAGGCCTATAGAAGCGGCTATAAAAATATAGACAACTCTTATTGCAAATGAAATAACAAAAAGTGCCACCATTACAGAAGCAACGGCCAAAAATATTCCAATATTGAAAGGCCAAATAATTGATGTTGCAATTACATATAATACGTTTGGAAGACTTTTTCCAACACTATATCCTAAATATTTATGAATTTTACAATCCAAACTATCAAACATTGCTACATATCGTCTTGAAGAAGGATAATTATAATAGTTATTGTTTTCTACATTTGGTGTTTCTTGTCCCGGTCTTTTGCCTAAAATATTATTTATATCACCAAAATAACAACCATCATATTTTATCAAATTAAATTCTATATCCAATGTATCATCAAATGCTAGTTTACTTGTGAGAGCAGAAAAAGATTCCGAGAAGCCATAAACAAACCTAAATAATTGAGTTCTCCACCAAAAACTGCTTGCAAAAGTCAAAACAATTACAACCTTAAGAAGCATTAAGATCATATCTTTTTTAGTAAGTTTTACGCTATTCACAAGAATTCCATATCCATATAACACAATCATTATTGTGAGCGCCAGCTTTATCAAGCCGTCAATATAGCCTAACAATCTGGAAACCGGGTCTACTATTCCTTTTACATCAAGGAGATTATCTCCTTCTTGGTATTCATAACCATGCGTACAATTGCCAAAATCATCTGAAAAGCCACCAGTTGTTAAACATTTGGTGTGTCCTGCTCTATTATATAAAAAGTTTTTCAAAGTTTCAGTAATACACTCTGCAATAGGAGCTGTAAACGACTTATATTGATTAAACATCTTATGATAGCCGTTATAGCTTTTATATTCAACTGTATTATGTGAACTACCAACAAAATTAATACACGCTTTATCTATAAAAGGAGCATAATCGATATCATCATAATCATCAGGCTGAATCCACTTCTCCACTATTGTACAATGTCTTCTGTATTGATAAAAATTCTTTCTTTTGCCAGAGCATAACAACGCCATGTTATTAGTCTTATCAAAACATGGATCGTCAACTATTATGCTATCACCCCTTTTTCTTACTGTTTTATCAAAATATGAACTTTTTTCACTTCCTTTTTCAATATTAAAATTATAAGGACATAAAGACCAAGTTCTGCCACAATAGACGCCTTTTTCTCCTTCTTCGGATCTAAAAATTTGGAATATAAATGCATCATAAGTGCAAAGTTTATTATCTATATCGCAAAAGAAACTTCTAGAGCTTCTAGTTTCTATAGGAGCTGACATTTTGTCTGTAATACATATGCTTTTGCTAGTTTTTACACAACAATCATATGCATCTTTAAATTGTTGTGTTTTCTCTGGAGCATCTGCCTTTAAAAATCTATCACATGCATAATTGCCTTGTGTAAAACCTCTCATATAATATAACTGGCCTGTTCCGCTAACATCATATGTTGTTCTTTGGGTTCTCGGGTCTTTACAATTATTGTTAACAACTTCTTCACCATCATATAACCTTTCTCTAAAAACCCTGTCCGTAATATTAAAAAATTTTCTAGCACCCATGAAATTTTTAGTGATTTGATCGCATTGAGATCTATCTTTAATGCAATCAATGACAGTTCTTTTCTTGGATCCTTTAAATGCATCAAATTCAGGATAATAAGTTTTTACATTATTTGTTGCACTTTTACTTTGGTTGCCCCATACTAACCAATTAGCACCGCAAATTTCAAAATCTTCGAATTTTTGTCTTGCAACATTATATATTTCTGCTGCAGTGAGAGCTAGAGCCCCTATAGCTGCGGGTTTAGTTGCAACATTAGCATAAATAGCAGCAAAAAAACCTGCCATGTATGCTAAACAAAATGGATTTCCTAATTCTATACTAAGATCTCCCTCCACATCAGTTCTTGTATCAAAATAAGGCCACCATCTAAGACTTGGCATTGAGGTTTCGAATTCTTGATCACCATTAGTTCCCTTCACAATATAATTCGCTTCAGTTGGAATATCAACAATTGCAAAGGAATTGCCTACAATAGTTGTGCACAAAATAACCACTATTAAAAATAAAAAACATATTTGTCTAAAAAATTTTCGCATTATAATTTCCTCACTCTTTTATAAAAAATTGGCAGCCAATCCTCTGGTTTATCACTTCCAAGCTCTCTTATTATATCATCAAGCAATAAAACTGTATCAGCCCTTCCTGATAAAACATTTATAACATCAACCATACCACTTAAATCAATTCTAGCGACAACTCCACCGTTATCCTGTTTAATTAAAAAGTATCTAGTTCCCGGATCTATTGTTTTAACTAATTGGAATTCTCTTTCTGATAACATAAATGTAGTTTTGTAAGCTTCTGTTGCCTTTAAATTTGGCAAATAAATTTGTGTAGCTGTTTGTTGAACCAGCGTATCAGAAATTGTTGATTTTGTAGCGTCTTCCACTGACTGTGTAGCAAAAACAACAAAGGCATTTAATTTTCTCAAAACTTTCAACCAGTCTTTAATTTTTGGAGCAAATATAGCATTATCAATTAAAGCCCATGCCTCATCAAGAATAATCATTGTTGGAGTTCCGTCAAGAGAGCTATTAATTCTGTGAAATAAATACAATAAAACTGGTCCAATACTTGCTTTATCCTTTAAAATTTCAGCCATTTCAAAACCAAAAACTTTAGAGGAGAAGAAATCAACTATATCTTTTTCGTTATCAAATAATTTTGTGTGAGATCCATCAGAATGCCACATCTCAAGTCTTCCAGCTAAAGTTCCCGGACCAGACATTCCTAAAAATGGAGCAATATTTCTTAATAGTCTTTTGTGATAAGGTAATTTGTAATTGCCATTAACTGCTTCATTAATTCTAGCTAAATCAGTAGCTGTAATTGGTTCATTATTAACCGTTACAAGAGATCTTAGCCATTCAGCCAAAAAAGCCTTATTTTCATTTGTTTCCGGAAGAGCTAAAGGATTAAATCCAGAAACCTTACTTGAATCCAAAGTAGAATATTTGCCGCCCAATGCCCTAATAAATATTTCCGCACCCCTATCCTTATCAAAGAAGAACATTCTGCAATTAAACTTTTGAGATTGAGCGCATAAAAAGTTCATGGCAACAGTTTTACCACCACCTGTTGGTCCAACAATCATAGTATGTCCAACATCCCTCACGTGAAAACTAAAAAAATAAGGCGTTCCAGATACAGTATTTAAAACCGTTACGGCAGGTCCCCAATGATTTTTTCTAATTTTTCCAGATGGATAATTGTGAAAAGAAGCAAAACTTGCTAAATTTAAAGTATTTATAGTCGCAGCTCTTGCAATATAATTGAAGTTTCCCGGCAACTGAGCCCAAAAAGACGCCTCCATATTCATTTTTTCTCTAACGCCCATTATACCAACATTAGACAACTCAACAACAACCATTGACAATGCATTTTCAACGCCTTTCAAGCTATCATCAAGGCACATAATTGTCATGTGATGCTTTCCAAAGGCGAATGTTCCAGACATAGCGGAATCCAAAGCTTCATCAATTTCTTGAATCTGCGACACAGCAACGTCCTCTGCTTGAATCATTCTTCTCTGTTGTAATTGCATACTAGAAATAGCAACCATTCTATTAACAAATTGGAATGATTGAGAAATTATAAATTCAAAAGGCAATTGCAAAAAGCCATCAAGCATTCCTGCATTTGTTGCTGGTCTATATTCTTTTACTGATACTATACCACCATATTTTGTCTCAAAAGGAAATCTTACCTCAAAGTTTTTCGATCCAAAATAAAGTCTATTTAGAGGCAAATACCTATCTAAACCGAACGGAACGAACCTATAATTTTGAGTATAACCACAATTAACAATTGACCCTAAAAAGCTGCAAATCTCAGAAAATACGCCATTATTAGTTTCATTAACATCCAACAATTCAGGACCATAAGCAGAAAGACCATTAATAACTCTTCCAGTAATTTCCTCAAGCTCACTAAAAGCTTCTTTCATATCTCTTCCTGCAGCGCCAGCATCAGCTTTATTTCTTATTTTTTTTGCCCAAGCAGCAACTTTAGCCAATCCGCCAGTATCTTCTTTTCTAATAATAGTAATATAATGCTCATTTATAAAGCATCTATCGCCATCATGTCTTTGTCTCCATTCATCATTCAATCGTTTTGTAAAGATATTTGTCATATCTCCATCAGGAAAAGCTTCTCTTCTTCTTCTTATCGTATGAAACCACAAAACAAGGTTTCCAGAAGCCATACCTTTCATTAGATTGTTTCTAGCTTGCTTTTTAATATCTATATCCTCATCATCAGCAGTTTCAAAAGCAAAACCTCTAACCTTAATAACTCTAAGCATTGAATTATCTTTTAGCAAAACCGTATTAGAGTTCCAAAACGACTTATAAGGAATATAAGTGGAAGCTGACGTCTCCCATTTAAAATATTTTCCTTTTGGCGGTTCTGTAATGCTAATTTTCATAATCAATAAACATCATAAGAGTTGGTTCCCTCATAAAAACTTTTGTTTTTACATTTTGTAAAATTACTTGTTTTCATTATAAGCATTTCAAGTGTTAGTGGTTCTTTTAAACAAATTAAATAAGCAATGCCGTGCAGTGTTGGTAAAACAACCAGCAGATAGACAAAATTAGAAGTCAGCACAAATAGCATAAGAGAAGCCAAGGCATTCATACCGGCAAAAATATAGGTCACACCAAGTATCATACTAGGTCTTGTAAGCCCCAAAAATAAAGAGTCATTACTAATTTTTCCACCAGCCATAAACACACAATATATTGTATAGCGTCTATCTTAACTTTAATAAAACTAAAATCAAGAAAAATATAAAAATATAACCGAAATTTCTAATGTTTAATGCATTTCATACCATATGAGATTTAATTGAAAATATTATATGGTTTAACTTTGTTAATTGTCATACAATTCCTTTTTGTCATTCAGCAAAACTACAATAAAACAAATATTGCAATGCAACAAAAAGGAATTGCCGCCATAATTAAAAAAATATAAATATTATAAATCAACAGCCCAGAATAAGTTTACTCAAACTTATTTTATCTCGCTTATTATATAACATTAACAAAATTATTTTAAGCTTAATGCTGATTTTTATTGCATAATAATTTTATATTTTTTACTTTAAGTATAGTAAGAAAATTATTGGAATTATATGCAATCATTGAGAAAAAAAATACCAAATTTGCTAACTATTGTTAGAATTATTTTAATCCCCATTATTATTTACTCTTTTTATGCTCCTTCGCAGATAACTAATATTGTAGTTGCATCATTATTTTTAGGTGCAAGTATAACTGATTATTTTGATGGATATTTAGCAAGAGCCATGCAAGTTCAATCAAACTTCGGCAAATGTTTGGATCCCATAGCTGATAAGTTGTTGGTTACTGTAGCATTAATAATGCTAGTAAATTTCTCAAACAACAATTTATTTATATTAATTCCTGCAATTATTATTATTTGCAGGGAAATTATGGTTTCTGGATTAAGAGAATTTTTGGCGACAATTAATGTTGGCGTTCCCGTAACAAGACTAGCAAAGTGGAAAACAGCTATTCAAATGGTCGCAATCACTGCTTTACTGCTCGCTGGAAATGGATCCGATTATGTTTATAATGAAATTATGGATATAGTTGAAGCTGAGGATTATGTTAGAATTAGCTTGGAAGGCGTAATTCAAAACTTCGGTGAAATATTATTATGCGTTTCTGCGTTTATGACTGTAATTACTGGATATGTTTATTTTAAAACCGGCTTTAAGAACTTTTAACTAATATATAGTCTCCAGTCCTATTGTAAATTTTTGCAAAGCTATTATATAAATAACCATGAAGTTTATTAATTAAATTTTATTGGAGAAAATATGGGAAAAATTATAGGTATTGACTTAGGAACTACCAACTCTTGCGTTGCTGTAATGGAAGGTAAAAATACAAAGGTTATTGAAAATGCCGAGGGAAGAAGAACTACTCCGTCTATTGTAGCTTTTACAAAAGATGGTGATAAAATAGTTGGCGAACCAGCAAAAAGACAGGCCGTTACAAATGCGGAAAATACGATTTATTCTGTAAAAAGACTGATTGGTAGAAAATATAACGATTCAAATATTGAAAAAACAAAAGGAAAATTGCCATACAAGATTGTTGAAGCTGGAAACGGTGATGCTTGGGTTGAGGCTAGAGGCGAAAAATATTCTCCTTCACAAATTTCTGCGTTTACTTTGCAAAAAATGAAAGAAACCGCAGAAGCTTATTTGGGCGAAAAAATTACAGAGGCCGTTATTACAGTGCCCGCATACTTTAATGACTCGCAAAGACAAGCTACAAAAGATGCTGGAAAGATTGCTGGACTTGATGTAAAAAGAATTATCAACGAACCAACAGCTGCTGCGCTTGCTTATGGTCTTGATAAACAAGGAAACAAGAAAATTGTAGTATATGATTTAGGTGGCGGTACATTTGATGTATCAATTCTTGAAATTGGTGATGGTGTATTTGAAGTAAAGGCCACAAATGGTAATACATTCTTAGGTGGTGAAGATTTTGACGCCAGAATTCAAGCTTACCTAATTGATGAATTTAAAAAGTCTCAAGGTGTTGATTTATCTAATGACAAGCTAGCTTTACAGAGATTAAAAGAAGCTTCCGAGAATGCCAAAATTGAATTATCTTCAACATTAGAAACAGAAATCAATCTACCTTATATTACGGCGGACGCAAGCGGTCCTAAACACTTAAATATGAAGCTTTCAAGAGCTAAATTAGAACAGCTTTGCGACGATTTAATTGAAAGTTCTATTGAACCATGCAAAAAAGCTTTGGCTGATGCTGGATTAGATGTAAAAGACATTGACGAGGTTGTTTTAGTTGGTGGTATGACAAGAATGCCAAAAGTTCAAGAAACTGTAAAAGACTTCTTCAAAAAAGAACCTCACAAAGGAGTTAACCCTGATGAAGTTGTTGCAGTTGGTGCTGCTATTCAAGGTGGTGTTTTAAAAGGCGATGTAACAGACATATTATTGCTTGATGTTACACCATTATCATTAGGTATTGAAACCATGGGCGGCGTATTTACAAGATTAATTGACAGAAATACAACCATTCCAACAAAGAAGAGTCAAATCTTCTCAACAGCCGAGAACAACCAAACTGCCGTTACAATCAAGGTTTATCAAGGCGAAAGAGAGATGGCTGTATACAACAAAATGCTAGGCGTATTCAACCTTGATGGTATTCCGCCTGCTCCAAGAGGAATGCCACAAATTGAAGTGACATTTGACATAGACGCTAACGGCGTAGTTAATGTATCAGCAAAAGATGTTGGAACCGGCAAAGTTCAAAATGTTGTAATTCAATCTTCTGGTGGTTTAACAGAAGCTGAAATTCAAAAGATGATGAAAGATGCCGAAGCCAATGCAAAAGCCGACAAAGAAAAGAAAGAGATGGTTGATGCAAAAAATCAAGCTGACAATTTAATTTACTCAACAGAAAAATCCTTAAAGGATTACGGCGACAAAATTACCGAAGATGAAAGAAAAAGAATTCAAGAAAATCTTGACGAGCTAAAGAAAGCGATTGAAGGTGATAATCTTGACGCAATCAAAAAAGGAACCGAAGAGTTAACCAATGCCTCAATGAAACTTGGCGAAGCTATTTATAAACAGCAGCAAACTCAAGGCGGCGCAGGTGCTGCTGGTGCTGGCGCAGGAGCAGAAGCGGGATTTAATCCTCAAGATTTTGCAGGGCAAGCCGGAGCAAGTGGTGCAAATGGCGGTTCTCAAGATGGAAATGGTGGGGACGATTCCGTAGTTGATGCGGATTATACTGAGAAGAAATAGTTAGTTATAATAATTATTGAAAATGCCCGCTAGAAATAGTGGGCGTTTTTGTATCTTAATTTTCCATTTTACTTTGAGAAAAATGCGATTATGGATAGTTAGTAATTATTGTGGTGTTGGGTCTCCGAACTCAACGCCACAGAATATCAAAACTCAAATTTCTCAAAATAAACTTGAGATAATATTAGGTGTTGGGTTCGGAGACCCAACACCACAAAGAGCCACTTAAAGTCTTAGACTATCTAATTTAAATTATAACAAAACTATCTATTGACAGTCTCTAAGAAATAATATATCATATCTTTAATAATTTTTATAAAAACAAAAAAGGTAATAAATATATGTACTCAACTTTAACAGAAGCAAGTGTTTTAACGCCAACTTCTTCAACAACAAGCTCCTCGGCAACAACTTCAACAACAGGCCCCTCGGCAACAACTTCAACAACAGGCCCCTCGGCAACAACTTCAACAACAACCCCCTCAGCAACAACTTCAACAACAAGCTCCTCGGCAACAACTTCAACAGCAATCCTAAGTGAAAAAGAAAGAATATTAGCAGATATGGGTAGTAGAGCACAATTTTTGCAAAATGTAGCGAGATTATTTAGTTCAGGAGGAGCGTTTGATCCTGATGAGTTTAAAAAATTTAAACAAAATTATCCAAAAACAATAAAAACTAGTGGACAGCAAAAAACACTTCTTTATTTAGCAAGTTTGGAAATTTTAAAAAATGAAAAACTAAAACAAGCACTCAAAGATCTAATATCAAAAGCAGTTTTACCAGAAGATATTGTTGATTTAGTAAAAAATCCACAAAGTTTTATAATTGGTGATATTTTAGATATAATAAAACAAGAAGAAGTCAGATTATCAATAAGAGATAAAACTTTTGAACCTACGGAAAATCTTATAACTCTTTTAGAGATTGGAAAAAATATAGGATCTGAAAAATTAACTACATTGAATTTACCAGAAAATGTTGCACGTGTATATTGCCCTAGATGTACTGGTTTAACTAAATTAACTGCACCAAATGCTGCAAGAGTATATTGCCCTAGATGTACTAGTTTAACTGAATTAACTGCACCAAATGTTGAAAGAGTAAATTGCTCTGGATGTACTAGTTTAACTAAATTAACTGCACCAAATGCTATAGAAATAGATTGCTCTGAATGTACTGATTTAACTGAATTAACTGCACCAGGTGCTGTAGAAATAAATTGCCATGGATGTACTAGTTTAACTAAATTAACTGCACCAGGTGCTGTAGAAATAAATTGCCCTGGATGTACTAGTTTAACTGAATTAACTGCACCACGTGCTAGAAAAATAGATTGCTCTAGATGTACTAGTTTAACTGAATTAACTGCACCAAATGCTGCAGAAATAAATTGCTCTAGATGTACTGGTTTAACTGAATTAACTGCACCAGGTGCTGCAGAAATAGATTGCTATAGATGTACTGGTTTAACTAAATTAACTGCACCAAATGCTGCAAGAGTATATTGCCCTACATGTACTAGTTTAACTGAATTAACTGCACCACGTGCTACATCAATAAGTTGCTATGACTGTACTGATTTAACTGAATTAACTGCACCACGTGCTACATCAATAAGTTGCTATGACTGTACTGATTTAACTAAATTAACTGCACCAAATGCTGCAGAAATAATTTGCTCTAGATGTACTAGTTTAACTGAATTAACTGCACCAAATGCTGAAAGAGTAAATTGCCCTGGATGTACTGGTTTAACTGAATTAACTGCACCAAATGCTACAAAAGTAGTTTGCGA
>CAZBNS010000024.1:0-19906 GCA_964493475.1 uncultured Rhizobiaceae bacterium
AGATTTTGTAATACTCACTTCGTTCGTTAACAAAATCTAGCCTGGTAATGACAGGACTGCGGGGCTTCCATTTATTAACAAAATCTACGTGGTAATGACAGAGCTGAAGGGAGGAACTCCGTGCTTTTGTCAACAACTTTGTCTCAAAATCTAGCCTAGTAATGACAAGACTTTATTAATATTTAATTTTCCCTCTCAGCATGTCATGAATGTATTAATATTGAAATCTCCCTCTCAGTATGTCATTCCGTAGCTGGATTTTCTTAACGAAATATATTAGACTTTTTTAAAATAATAAAAAACCCCACTTTCGCAGGGCTAAAATAAATTTTTATTAAATATTTTAATCACGGCGTACTACATATCGTAGTATCACCACCGGTTACAGCTTGAACTATAGCTGGAGCACCAAACATAGCCGCAATACCCAATGTAACACCTATTAAAACACCCCAAGAAACTTTAGCTGTAAAGAATCCTATGCCAACACCAATAATAATAAATGATGCGATAGTCTTTCCAACAGTTCCTGTAACGAATTTTAATACATTACACAAAACAATACCCATGTCTCCAACTGAATCTGCGGCTGTGTCAATAACAGCAGCCAATGTATCATTTAATCCAAATAATACCATAACAGCTAGAAATAAAATTAAATAAAAAGAAATTTTTTTCATAATAATACTTTTTTATACCAATACTTAGAATATATTAATAAGTTTTTTATTTGCAAGTTTTTTTATGCAAAATTATAAAGAATTGTTAAAATTAAGTATAACTAAAACAAAAGCCGCATAATAATTGAATATGCGACTTTTAATAACTATAAAAGTTTAAAATATTTTAGAAGCTTCCTTTCACAATCCCAAAAAATTCTTCACCTTTCATGCTGGCTCCACCAACTAAAACTCCATTTATATTTTTTGTGTGCAAAATTTCTCCTGCATTTGATGCTTTTACGGATCCGCCATAAACTATGGTTAATTTATTTGTGTCAACATTTTTGGTTTTTTGTAAAAGATCTTTAATATATTTTCCTATTTCTTCAATTTCAGCTGATGTTGGAATTTTTCCACTTCCGATAGCCCAAACTGGTTCGTAGGAAATAATAACTTTTGTTAAATCAAGTCCTTCTGTTGAACCCAATAATTGTTCGCCTATAACTTCTAAATGTTTGCCAGCTTCCCTTACGGCTAAATCTTCGCCAAAACAAACAAATGGTGTAATATTGTGGGCTAAGGCTGCGCTTGCTTTTTTAGCAACTAGAGTATCGGTTTCCTTTTGATATTGTCTTCTTTCGGAGTGTCCAACTAATACATATTTGCAATTCATTTCATTTAAAAAAAGTGGACTTATGTTTCCGGTAAAAGCACCTTTTTCTTCATAATGAACGTCTTCGGCGGCAATTAAAACTTTAAAGTATTTCATTTTTGCATTATATTTTTCTGCAATTTTTTGTGCATAATCAATATAAATATCAGGAATACAAAGTAAAATTACAGGCAATTTATTTTTATCTATTTGATTTTTTGATTCAAACTCCATTGCGTGTTTTGTGAAATCCTCGAACCATTGATCGATCATAGCTTTTGAGCCATTCATTTTCCAATTGCCAGAAATTATAGTAGTCATATTTTTAGAGTATTGTTGTCAATAGCAACTATAATATAATTAGAAAATTAAATTTCAAATAAAATAAAATTCTTATAATTCTATAATTAAATATGACGTTTTGAATACAGTATATCATTTTTCTAAATCATTAGAATATATAATTATCTCATTTTGTTTAGCATAGCCAGTATTTTTTCTAATTTCCTCATCGAGTAAATCGCTGTCAAGATTATTGTCTTGCAAATTTTCTATTTTATTTTTAATTCCAAGAACATCATTTTCAATTTTTTTAAGTTCAACATTCTTCTGGTTTAGTCTATGCTGTTTGGTAATATAGCTTTTGAATCCATAATGTCCGTTGTATAAATGATAAGAAATATATGAAAGGAGCAATATAGTAAGAATAATGCTTAATACTTTTTGAAAATGAAAATAATTGTTTTCTAAATCGTCTCGCTCGTACATGCTATTTTACCACTATGCAATCAACTTTATTTTTATTTGTAATTTTTATATACTCTTGACAAAATGAATTTGCTGCATTAATACTAGCGAACATTCCAACCTGTAGTCTATAAATTGAAGTAGTTTCGTTTAAATCAACTTTTTCAATATAGTAGGTCTTTCCTTTAAATAAATTCTCATATTTTGAAATTAATTCATCCCAATAATTTTCAATGGATTTTCTACTTTTTAACGCCAATAATTGAATTTTAACACCAGGCTTAATATATTTTTTATTTTTGATATTTTGTATTAAAGAATTATTTCCTAATTTTTTTAAATCATCAAAATTTGTAGTTTGCACTCGCTCAGTATTGATTTTAATATTAGTATTGCCCCTATTAGTTTCTCTAATAAATATTTCATCATTTTGACTAATTTCATTAATTTTATCAGCCAATAAGCTTTGATCGCTCAACTTTTCTCTTCCAAATTGCTCATTATCTTTAATTGTGATATTTTGTTGTGCTTTTTTTATAACTGGCTGAGTATCATCCTTTTCCTGATAATCTATAACATCATATACACTAATATCAAGATTTTCAATATTTAATCCGCCTTTTTCATTCGGTATTCTCTTTATAGACTCTTTTTCGGCCTTAATTAGAACAACACCATCTTGAGTTTTTGGATCAGAACTGCTAAAAATTATTTTAAAAATTTTAATAAAAATTAAGAGCAAAAAAAGACAAATACTTCCTATAAGGACAATTTTTATAATTTTCCTATAATTGTTATCTTCTTTTATCTCATATATTTTAAAACTAAAATCTTCCACTATGGCACGTGCATTAATCCCTATTAGGATAATAAAAAGAAAAATATTAAATTCAATGATAATTATACACTTTCACACTTTTCATTGTCGGTGTAGTCTTTCCCATTTAAATTGTATATATTGCTTTAAACTAAGCCTTATTTGCTGAGCCAAACACATTAACATTCTTAGCCTTATACATATCCATAAGTGCTTCCCTCGCAGGTTTTAAATAGTCTCTTGGATCAAACTTACTTGGATTTTCATCAAAGAATTTTCTTATGGCGGCAGTCATCCATAGTCTTCCATCAGAATCAACATTAATCTTGCATACGGCCATTGAAGCAGCTTTTCTTAATTGAGCTTCTGGAACACCAAACGCCTTTTCAATTTTTCCGCCATGCTCGTTGATAATTTTAACAGCTTCTTGTGGAACTGATGAAGCACCATGCAAAACAATTGGAAAGTTTGGCAATCTTTTTTCTATCTCTTCCAAAATATCAAATCTTAATTCCGGTATATCCTCTTCTTTTTCAACGTCAAATTTATAAGCGCCATGAGAAGTTCCAATAGAAATAGCTAAACTGTCAACGCCAGTTCTTTTTACGAAATCCTCAACTTGTTCCGGGTGCGTATAATGAGACTGCTCGGCAGCAACTTCGTCCTCAATACCGCCTAAAACGCCTAATTCGCCTTCAACAGAAACATCATGCAAATGCGCATACTCAACAACTTTTTTAGTTTCCTTAACATTTTCTTCATAAGGAAGAGCAGAACCATCTATCATCACACTAGAAAAACCGGAATCAATACATTCCTTGCATATCTCAAAATTTGCACCATGATCCAAATGCAAAGCCAAAGAAATTTCCTTCAATCCTTTTTCATTTGCTATTCTTTTCATCATATCAACAGCGCCTTTTGCCATGCCTTTTAATACATCTGCATCAGCATATTTTCTCGCACCAGCCGATACCTGCAAAATCACAGGCGATTGAGTTTCAAGACAAGCTAAAACAATTGCCTGAATTTGTTCCATATTATTAAAATTATATGCAGGAATTGCATACTTTCCCTCATAGGCTTTTTTAAACATATCTTTTGTATTAACAAAACCTAATTCTTTATACGATGTCATTATCATAACTTTATTAATTATAGAGCATATAATATAACTTAATTTTTAAATGTAAATTCTTTGCGTCAAGAAAAAATTATGGATTTTATGGATTTTATGTAGTTATGAGTAGCCTTTGCTGTTCGAACAAATATAAATATTATCCATAATATTTATTAAAAATATAATGGAATATAAAGATTAAAACATAAAAAACCATGATAAATTATAAGTTGGAAATTGCATTATTAAATTAACTATTTATTGACAAAATAACTTTTTAAAATATCATTTAATTTGTTTAGTATAACAAACCTTTATGAGAAAAATATTTTTTGTAATATTGTATCTATTGTTGATATCACCACTAAATGCAAAGACTGAAGTGGATAAGGCATTTAGAAAAAGGAACTCTAGTGAATTAGATAAAAAAGCGTCATTTACTCTTTATAGTCCTGATATATATCAAAATCAACAAATTAGAGAAGAGCAAGTTTTTAATAATTTTGGTTGCGACGGTCAAAATGTATCTCCAAGATTAGTATGGAGAAATGCCCCAAACAATGTAAAAAGTTTTGCTATAACAATGTTTAATAAAGATGCAAAAACTGGAAGTGGCTGGTGGCATTGGATAGTTTATAATATTCCAGCTAACATAAATAAAATTGATGAAGGAGCAAGCACAAATAAAAAACTACTGCCAAAGGGTGCTATTCAAGGAATTAATGATTATGGAAAAAAGCAATATGGCGGTGCCTGCCCGCCTGAAAGAGAAAAGCATAATTATATTATAACAATTTATGCTCTTAATGTTGAAAAACTAGACTTGCCACGAAATTCAACTCCTGCAATGGTTAGTTTATATTTAAATAAACATAAAATTAAAATAGCTACAATAAATGCTTTCTATGAAAGACATGGTGAGAGTAGACAAAATTTAATTAAAGAGGATAAAAAATATAAGCTTAATAAAGGAGCTTCTAGTATAAAAAAGAATAATATTGTTAATAAAAATTCAAATATAAAGAAGATTAGCAAAGAAAATGTTGTTATTGAAGAATAATATTAATTAGAAGAATAGAAAATGAAAAATAATACTTTTGAAACATTAGTTGGTACCTTGGTTTTGTTAATTGCAATACTTTTTACGTTTATGACTTTAAAAATATCTGATAGCAGACAAAAAATATCTAGCGGTTATGTGTTGAATGCATATTTTAATAACATAGAAGGTCTGAATATAGGCGCTGATGTAAAAATATCTGGAGTAAAAATTGGAAGCGTTCTTGATATAGATTTAAATAAAAATTATGCGGCTAATGTTAAAATAAAGTTGCCAAAAGATTTGAGTATACCTCTTGACAGTATTTTTAAAGTATCTACAAGCGGCTTGATTGGAAATAAATTTGTAAATATAAAGATTGGGGCTGATGATAAATATTTTAAAAATGGCGAAACTGTGGAATTTACAGAATCAACTATGGATTTAGAAGATTTACTTGGAAGATTTGTTTTCAATAATGATAGTAAAGATGAATAAAATTATTAAAAATTTTTTTATAATATTTATTTTATGCAATTTTAATTGTTTTGCACGAGATATAAGTTCTATTGATGAAATATTAGAAAATCAAAGCAATTTGCAGGAAGAAGAACAATTATTAAAAATTAAAAATATAAAAAATATAAATAAAGCCAATATTGTTATTATTGAGGGGCTAAATAAAATAACAGCTAAGAGTTATAGGCATAATGTAAAAATTGGAGAAACTATTAATTTTGAAAGACTGACTGTAAAGCCATTAATTTGTTGGAAATCATCACCAGATCAAGTAGCTGAAAATAAAGTTTTATTGAAAATAGTGGAAACATTAGTTAATGGAGATAAAAAAGAAATATTTTATGGTTGGATGTTTTCATCTTCACCTAGTGCGTCGTCCATGGAGCATCCAATGTATGATATTAGAATAGTTGATTGTTTAAAAAATATTGAAAATAGTAATTAATTTGTAAGTGTATGGAAGAGGATCAAAATAATTTGCCTAATGAAAATTTAGAAGACAAAATTGATTTTGTTAAAAAAGATTACACTATAAAAATTTTAGTTTTATTTTTAATAATTGGATTAGTTGCTTTTTTTGTTATTTTGTTTTTTTTAAATAAAAATATTGATGCGAATAAATTTAAAAATGAATTAAATAATGAAATTACTAAAGTAATTTTAAGAAATACTGAGAACGATCAAAATAATTCCAAGATATTGTTTAATGGAGAAATTAAATTAAAATTTTTTCCATTGCCGCATATTGTCCTGCATGATGTATCTGGAAAAGATTTGTTGCAAAGTAATTATAAACTTGATTTTAATATAAAACGAATAAATTTATATATTTCATTGAAAAATATATTGAGAAATAAACTTACTGTAAGAAAGTCGGAAATAGTAGATGGTGATTTTACTATTTTTGAACTAAAAAACAGAAATAAAAACAAAATAATAGAAAAACTATTTGAAGAATTTTTGTCGCAAAACAGTTCTATGCTACTGGTTTCCAAAAATAATAATTTGACAGTTAATTCTGCTTATTCAAAAAGAGAATTTTCAAACATGAATTTGAATTTTATTCTTACAAAAAATAGAATTAATGCGACTGGCGATTTAAGATCAAATAAGCAGCCATTGAAAGTTAATTTAAAATTCACTAGGAGTAAAAAAAGTCAAGTTGAATTAAACGCAAAATTATCATCTTTAGCTTTTACTGGAGATTTTGATTTAAGTGGAAATACAGAAACCCATGAATTTTCCGGAAAAACAAAATTCCGTATTGATAATCTTCAAATTTTCAGTAGAACACTTTTTAGTCAATCCAGTTTCATATATAGAAAGGTAATAGACAATAGCAATTTACAATTAAGTTCCTCGTTTTCTTTGCAGAATGATGTTTTAAAAATTGACAATATAGTATTAAACGGGACACATCTTAATGCAAATGGCTCAATGCTTTTTAATTTTAATGAAAATCAAAAAAATGAAGTAAATTTTAATATTACCAATATTGATGTGGATAGTCTAATTACAAAAAATTTTAACAGCGAGCAGTTAGCTAATGAAAAAGAAATAACTATTTTTGGAGAAAATAATGAAGTAAAAGACAATATAGCAAATAATAAATATAAAACTGTTTTACAGGAAAAATTAAACATTAATCCTATGTTTTTTAATCTAAAATCTGCCAATATGCTGCTTAATGGAAATACGCTTAGAAATATAGAATTAAATTTTTCTTTAACACAAGATACAGGTTTTAATTTTGTAAATATAAAGTCAGAATTGCCCGGCAATACCAATTTATCAGTAATTCAAGATAAGATAGCCATAACAGGAAAGGATTTGGGTGAATTTTCAAGTTTCTTAAGAAATATAAAATATACAAATACGGACGAAGAAAGTAAAAATAATGAATTTTCTTTTAATGGTGATTTTTCAATTCAAAATAATAAACTACTTATAAATAACTCCGATTTTAAATCACAATATTTAAATTCTCAAAATGCAATTGAAATAAAATTTAATAGCGGAATAGTTTTTATGGCTGTAAAAGCTCAAATTGAAAGTCTTCGCTTGGAAAATTTTATTCAGGAAAATCCCGACAAAACCCAACTCAGTAATATGCTTAAGAATAAAATATTATTTCTTAATAATTTTAACTTGAATACATTCATAAAACTAAATATTGAAAAAATTGCATTCAAAGATTTTGAAACTGCGAACTCCAGTTTTATGGTAAAAACATCGCAAGGAATTTTGAGTTTATATAATATAAATCTCAATGATAAAATAAAGGGGGATATTTATTTTAATATAATCGCTAGGCAGCCAAATTTAAATATTAACTTAAAATTGAATGAGATAAACTTTAATAAAAATATTAATTTTTCAAAACTAATTTTTGATTTGCCTTCTTTAGACGATTTTTATGGTAATATTATCATATCAGGCAATAATCTTACATTCAAAAAACAACCCATTAATAGTTTAAATTTTAATTCAAGCATAACAAATGGCGTTATAAACATTAAAGAATTCAATATAGACGGGTTTGGTGGAAAATGCAGTGCTTCCGGATTCCTAGATATGCAATTTAACAGGAAATTAAATATAACTCTAAACGGTTGTACTGCGGATGTCAAAAATATTTTAGAACCAGTTGGAAATATTTCAAATATAAGTGGTTTAGTTGGTTTTAGTTCAATTCTTTATGGAGAGGGACAAAATATAAGTTTATTTAATAGAAGTTGGATTTTTAAGGCTCAATTAATTGGCAGTGGGACTATGGTAGATCATTATGGCTTAACAAAATTAAATTCAAATTTATTTGATATTCAAAAAGATGAAAAGCTCCTAAAAGATCTAAAGCCTAATGAAGTGTTATTTAATAAGGAAAACAGAACAGTTTTTGAGTCATTATCAGGAAATATTCAACACACAATTGCTCATGGCGGACAGTTTAATTTTGATATCTCAAGACCTTTTATAAATGGAAAGCTTGTTGGAAACTTTAATTTTTTAGATAATACTATAAATATTGATATGGACGCTAATTTTATATTATTAAGCGGAACATTACAAAATACAATTCCGTTAACTTTATTATCAAAAATAATTGGAAAAACTCCAGATGGTTTAAATATAGCTACAAACTTTCAGCAGATTGATGAATATATAAAAACAACAATAGAATTTTTTAATAATCAAGATAATGCAGAATAATAATAGCCGTTTAATTCCATAATTTAGGACTTTAAGTTATATAGTCAAACAACCTTCCTTTGTTGATGGTTCTGTAGCTCACCTTTGTCCTTAGGACATTTGACATAAATACCTTTAAGCCAGCGCTTCCATTTAAATAATATATGGATTTTTTATATCTAATTTCTCTAAAATCTCAATTTCAAGTCTTTCCATTACTTTTCTGTCTTTTTCCTTTATGTGATCATATGAAAAAAGATGTAAATAACTATGAATTAGCAAATGAACAAAATGATTTTTAAAATCTTTGTTTTGCTCTTTCGCTTCTTTTTTTACAGTGCCATAAGAAAAAACAATATCTCCTAGCGACATAAGCGGTAATTTTTCCATATCCTCTAAAATATTTGCTTTTTTTTCATACAACGAAAAAGTCAAAACATTTGTTGCTTTGTCTTTACGTCTATAGTCTTTATTGAGAACCCTTATATTCTCATCGTCTGTTAATGTTATGGAAATTTCTATATTTCTCTTGCACATGGGAATTTTTAAGTAGTTAAAAACTATCTTAAAAATATCCTCCATTAAGTTTATGTTAATATCATCCTCTTTTTTCCACTGCCTATCCTGTATTAACAAATCAATATTTATATTACACATATTAAAAATTATTAATTAAAAACCAAAAAAATAACAAAGTAATAAAAATTAAGAAAGAGAACTTTTTTCTGCTTTCTAATAATTTTATATTTTCAATACTAATATATGAACTCATCACCATTTAATTATTATTGAACCCCAAACTAGCCCGCCGCCGAGAGCTTCCAGAAGAATTATATTTCCTTCTGATATTTTATTATTTTTTACAGCATAATCCAAAGCTAAAGGAACAGATGCCGCAGATGTATTTCCTTGCTTCTGCAATGTCAATATTACTTGCTCATCTTTTAAATTTAATTTTTTTGCAATCGCATCAATAATCCTTTTGTTAGCTTGATGTGGAATAAGAAAATCTAAATCTGTTATGTCAAAACCACATTTGTTTAAATTTTCCAATGCAGATTCCGCCATTTTATTTGTAGCTAGTTTAAATACTTCTTTGCCTTCCATATGTATGAAACCGGCCTTTTGATTTAATGAAACTCCGCCAGTTGTATCTAAAATATTTCCATACTGGCCGTCGGAATGCAAATTGCAGTTTATTATTCCTCTGTCTTCTTCAGTAGCTTGTAAAATAACAGCTCCTGCACCATCGCCAAATAAAACGCATGTATTTCTGTCTTTCCAGTCAACTAATCTTGATATTGTTTCGGCGCCAACAATTAAAGCTGTTTTTATTTGTTTAGTCCTTATAAAACTATTGGCTATAGTTAAAGCATAAACAAAACCACCGCAAACGGCTTGAATATCAAACGAAAAGCATGTTTCCGGTATTCCTAGTTTTCCTTGCAAAATAGTAGCTGTAGATGGAAAAGTTTTATCAGGTGTCGTAGTCGCAACTATAATCAAATCTATATTATTTTTTTCAATTCCACTTGATTTAATAGCCTCCAAAGAAGCTTGCAACGCCAAATCTGAAGTGAGCTGATTATCGGCAGCTATTCGTCTTTCTTCTATACCAGTTCTTTCAATAATCCATTCGTTTGTCGTTTCAACAAGTTTTTCTAAATCAGCATTCGTAATTACCTTCTCAGGTAAATACGACCCAGTTCCTATTATTCTCGCATTTGTCATCCTAATCCTCTAAATAATTTTCTTCTTCTTTTTCAAAATCACTTGATTGAATTGAGGATATAATTTCGTCATTAATTTTATTTTTAACTAAATTAGCAGTATTTTTTATTGCATTTGCAAAAGAAACTTTATCTGCATTGCCATGACTTTTTACGACAATACCATTCAAACCAACCAACATAGCCCCGTTATGTTGCTTATGATCTATTTTTTTCTTAGCTTTATTAATACCGCTGCTTGCCAATAAATATCCAATTTTTGACATAAAGCTGCTTGAAAAACCATCCTTCATAACGCCTGAAAAAAATTTGCTGGCTCCCTCTATTGCCTTTAAGGCTACATTGCCAGTAAAGCCATCCGTAACCACCACATCAGCCAATCCTTTCATAATATCATCACCCTCAAGATAACCCAAAAAATTATCTTTTAAGCAGCTATTTTTTAACATTTGAGAAGCATTTTTTACAGCGTCATTTCCCTTCATTTCTTCTGAGCCAACATTTAAAATAGCAATTTTTGGATTACTACAATTTTTAGCCGCTTTATAAAATGCCGAGCCCATAATAGCAAATTGAAACAAGTTAGTTGAATCGCAGTCAATATTAGCACCCATATCAAGCAAAGCTGTGGATCTTCCTAAAAAGTTTGGTATAAGCTGTATCAACGCTGGCCTATCAATTCCCGGTATAGTTTTTAAAACCATCTTAGCAATACCCATTAATGCGCCTGTATTGCCTGCCGAAATTACTGCCTCAGCTTGTCCAGATTTCAGCGCATCAATTGCCAACCTCATACTTGAATCTCTCTTTCTTAAAGCTAAAGATGGTTTATCATCACCAGTTATATAAACATCTGTATGATAAACCTTTGAAATTTTTCTTACTTCCGGATATTTTAACAAATATCTTTCTATTTTTCTCTCATCACCATAGAGTAAAAAGAATAAATCTTTCTTAATATCTTTTTCTAAAAAATTTATTCCCTCTATTACACATCCCGGCGCATTATCGCCGCCCATACAATCTAATGCTATTACAATCTTACTTTCCAAGATTTTTTCCCGTTATTTAACTAAGCGTTCTTTTCCTCAGTCTCTTCTTTTTTCTTTTTAACTGGTTTTTCTTTCAAAACTTTTTTTCCATTATAATAACCATCTAAAGAAATATGATGAGACAATTTATATTCACCCGTATCCTTATCAATCATAACATTTGGCAAATCTGTTGTATAAGCACCATTTCCACCCCTTCTTAATCCTCTTCTTGATTTGCTCGTTTTTTTCTTTGGAACCGCCATTTTAATCCTCTATTAAGTTTTTATTTCTTTCTAAATTTATGTTGATAAAGATACTATCTCTTTAAGAAAAAGTCAACTTTATTTTTAATATTCAAACTTTTAATAATATTTTCTTTAAGTATTTCATTCAACTTCATACCTTGAATATAAGCACCATAATCTATAAATTCAATATCCTTATTATTTAATTTTTTATCAAACGTTATTAGTTTCAAATTTTTAGCCTTCGGCAGAGTCTCAGCATTTATAATTTCACAAATAATCGTTTTGTCTTTATAATTATTTGCAACAATATCAAAAAAATCAATATTTTTATTAGCTTTATTAATAGGTTTTATAACCATTTTGCCATCGGCAACTCGTATTTCAAACTTTAACAAATCCTCATCAACAAATCTATTATCATAAATCACATCACCCAAACTATCAATAACAAAACTCTCGCCCAAAAAAGAAAAGCAGTTTTTAACATCATAAGATAAATTATTCAAATAAATAACATTCTTGCCAGTCCACTTAGCAATTTTAATCAATTGCTGTTTCTTTATTTCCAAATTTTCTCTAATTTCGCAATCCAAACAAACAACAAAATCAGTATCCCTCTCCCTAATATACAATATATTTTTACTTTCCATAATATCATCAGCGATCAAAACATCAAAATTATCATCCTCATAATTTATACTTTTTAAAACCACCTCTTTATCAAAATATCTATATTCATTAAACTTATTAGATTTTGATATGCTGGTCTTGCTGCTTATGGAATCAATATAGCCGTCATTAATCAAAACCACAGAATTAAACAACTCAGCCTTTTTTATCACTTCATCCAAAGTATGCTCCTTTATAAAATAAGGACAGCCCAGCAAAATCCTAGTTTTTTTACCCTTAGTATAATCAACCAATTTTTCCAAAAACTCATCACTTTTTTTTAGAAACTCCTCACTCAACAATTCATTATAAACAGGAAATCCAGTAATAGCCATCTCACCAAAAACTAACAAATCACAGCCATCTTCCACTGCTTCACCATAAGTTTTTAAAATCTTAGAGCAATTAAAATCTATATCACATGGTTTTAAAAAAGTCTTCGCTAAAAATATTTTCATTTTGATAAAATTATTTACATAAATGAATATATTATATTAATTTATAAAAACAAACCTTCTTTAAATATAGTTTTTGCAATTTGATTTATCTTTATGAATTAAGTTTTATAGCTTAACTTCATTTTTATTATCTACTTTGTAGCTCCCCTTTGTCGCGTTGCGACATTTCCCCTCAAGAGAGGAAAGATTAATTTGGTGGTAAAAATAAAAAAAGGACTATTACCTCCTCACAAAAACCCTTAATATAACTAGGTCTTGCAGATACAAAAACCACCAGCTAAGCTGATGGATTTTATTTCAAATTTTATTTAAAATTAACAAAAGCACTTTTTCCAGCAAAAACAGCTTCTTTTCCAAGTTCTTCCTCTATTCTCATAAGCTGATTATACTTCTCAACTCTTTCGCCTCTAGCTGGTGCGCCTGTTTTTAAATGTTTAGCATTTAATCCAACAGTTAAGTCTGCTATAAAGCTATCAATAGTTTCGCCACTCCTATGAGATATAAATGTTCCCCAAGAATTTTTTTGACACAATTTTATTGCATCTATTGTTTCGCTCAATGAACCAATTTGATTTAATTTAATTAAAGCCGAATTAGCATATTTGCCGTCTATTCCTTTTTTTATGTACTCTACATTCGTTACAAACAAATCATCTCCAACTAACTCTATATTTCCCCCAAGTTCTTTATTAAATTCAAACCAGCCGTCCCAGTCTTCCTCAGCAAGCCCATCTTCAATTAAAACAATAGGATAATTGCTTACTAATTTTTTATAATATTCTATCATTTCTCTTGATGATAATAATCTATTTTCTGTTCTTAAATTATATTTTCCATCTTGATAAAATTCGCTGGAAGCGGGATCAAGACATATTGCAATATCTTTTTCCGGTTTATAACCAGCTTTTTCAATTCCCTCAATTATAAAATCCAAAGGTTCTTTATTTGATGATACTTTAGGAGCAAATCCACCCTCATCGCCAACTCCAACAGTTAAGTTTTTTTCTTGTAAAACTTTTCTTAATGCTTGATATACTTCACTTCCCCATCTAATAGCTTCATGAAAGTTTTTAGCTCCGATTGGTGCTATCATAAATTCTTGAAAATCAGCACCTTGCCATCTGCTATGAACTCCGCCATTTAATATATTCATACAAGGCACAGGTAGTACATTATATTTAGTTCCAGCAATTTCAGATAAATATTTATATAAAGGTTTATTGGAAACCAATGAGGCTAACCTTGCCGTAGCTAATGAAACACCCAGTATAGCGTTTGCTCCTAAAACTTCCTTGTTTTTAGTTCCATCTAAATTTATCATTATATTATCTATTTCTCTTTGTTCCCTGCAATCTTTTCCAATAATTTTTGGTGCTATTTTTGTGTTTACATTTTCAACAGCTTTCAACACACCTTTTCCATTATATCTTTGTTTATCGTTATCTCTAAGTTCAACTGCTTCTCTACTACCTGTGCTTGCACCGCTAGGAACGCCAGCTCTAGCCATTACACCATCTTCAGAAGTAATTTCCACTTCAACAGTTGGATTTCCACGAGAATCCAATATTTCACGAGCATATATTTTTTTTATTATAAAATTTTTCATTTATTTTCCTTTTAAAAATTAACAATAAGAATGCTTTAATTATTAAAAGGATAATTGTAGAATTTAAAATTGAATTCATAAAACCTACTAATTATTAAAGCAATTCAATAATAAGCAGGAGTTATCAGCTAAAAGCGGTTTATAATTGGAGAACTCCATCTCCAATAAAAAGAATAGTTTATGACACTCAAAAGTCAATATAAATTAACTTACAAAATAACTCAATCTGAACTATAGATTTTACATAAAAAATAATTTTAAAACAAAAACAGATTTTGGTACAAAAAACAAAAATTACATAATTTCACTAAACAAAAAACTTGATTTTTAATTCATTATACTATTATAATATTAGTTGTCTTGTGCCCTTAGCTCAGTTGGATAGAGCAACAGCCTTCTAAGCTGTGGGTCAGAGGTTCGAACCCTCTAGGGCACACCAGTTGTTTAAAAATAAAATTTATGCTACAAAATAAAAAAGTTATTTTATGCGATGTGGATGGGGTTATTATTCATGGCTGTCCGCAAAGTAATAAAGAATGGTATTTTAATTTGGAAAAAGACACTGGAATTAGTCTCAATTTTCTACAAGAAAGATTTTTTTCAATTTATTGGGCTGATATTATAATAGGAAAGAAAGATTTAAAGATATCTTTATCAGAAATATTACAAGAAATAAAAACAAGCTTGTCGATGGAGGAGCTGTTGGACTATTGGTTTCAGCATGATTCCGCTATTGATATGGATTTCATAGACTTGCTAATAAAAAATATAAAAGGAAATGATACAACACTATATCTTGCAACAAATCAAGAAAAATACCGTAAGGATTATATTTATTGCAATCTTGGTCTAAATAAATATTTCAAGGATGTATTTTATTCTGGAGAATTGGGATTTAAAAAAAATCAAGATGAATATTGGAAATACATAAAAAATCAATTTAGCACATACAAAGCTGAAGAATTATTGCTTATTGACGATAGTGAAGAAAATATAAGAAAAGCTAAAGAACATGGAATTGATGGATACATTTATATAAGATCTGAAAAAACTAAAAAAGAACTTTTTAAAAATTAATTATTATACTCCCCACCTCCATTCACCAAAATATTTTTAATTTAAAAAATTTAGACATATTAATGATAACAAAGCACATCAATGAATTTTCAAGAATTTTTCTTTCTCTTGACACAGCAATAAAAAGTGATGTTAAAAACGACCCAACCGTTTGCAGCGTATGGAGCGAACTAGAAAACAATCTATATTTATTAGAGATTTATAGAGAATGGCTGGAATATCCAGAATTAAAAAAAAGAACTTTGAGCTGGATTAATATATGGAATCCAGAATGCGTATTAATTGAAGATAAAGCCAGCGGACAATCATTATTACAAGACATAAAAAAAGAGACTAGAACGGCAATAATTGGAATTAAGCCAATAAAAGACAAAATTACTAGATTGGCAGGCGTTTCTGCAATGTTTGAAGCAGGCAAAGTTTTTTTGCCAATAGAAATGAATTGGTTAGCTGATTATGAAAACGAATTGTTATCGTTTCCATTCTGTGAGCATGACGATCAAGTAGACTCAACAAGCCAATTTTTAGAATGGTATAAAAATAATAAAAATATTAATAAAGACTTAAGAATAAGAAGAATTTAACGGCAAATTTAGCGGTGCTTAATATAAATCACAACTTAAATATAACATAATCTCTATGTCTTAATAATTAAAAAATGCTCCCTAAATACAGAGAGCATAAATTTCAAACAAAATATTATTTTTTCTTTTTTTCTACTTTTTTATTTGATTTTCTAACTATCTTAACATTTTCATAGTTTCCACTTTTAATCAAAGATTTTTCAACTTTATTTCTCAATTTTTTTGCTGGATCAGTTAATTTATTAACTTTATAATTAACCAAAAAAGAATCTAAACTTCCATATTTATTGATAGTCCTTAAAACATTAGTTGAAACTTTTAAAACAATATCAACTCCTAAAGCGCCGCTTTTAAATACAACTTCTTTTAAATTTGGTAAAAAATCTCTTCTAGTTCTTCTTTTTGACTTTGAAACATTGTTTCCAGTCATAACACCTACACCAGTAAGATCACATTTTCTTGTCATTTTTTTTACATTAGGTTATTTTTAAATAATATAACTTTTAAACAGGAGAATACAACAATTTATTATATTGTCAAGCAAAAAATAGGTAAAATGTTGGAAATAGCACACTTTCTCACTTTCTTATGTTTTTATCCATTTGCATTTATTAATTTTTATTTTGTTGAAAACTGTTTTGTAGCTACCTACAAAAATAACTTGAAATATAAAAAAGCAACATTATAATTCTTTACATTGAGTTTAAAAGTTTAGAAGAGATGACAACAAAGAGAACTTATCAACCTAGTAAGGTTTGTAGAAAAAATAAACACGGTTTCAGAGCAAGAATGGCTACTGCAACAGGTAGAAAAGTTATAAATGCAAGAAGAGCAAGAGGCAGAGCAAAATTAAGTGCTTAATGTTATGCATTTTATGACGGAGTGTAGCGCAGCTTGGTAGCGCAACTGGCTTGGGACCAGTGGGTCGTAGGTTCAAATCCTATCACTCCGACCAATATAAAAACCATCAGATTTGATGGTTTTTTCATATCCTAAAATCAAATATAGTCTAAAATTTCAATATGATTAAAGTCAAAACCTAAATAAATTGGAAATCTAAAATTTTCAATATAATTAAGAGTTCTAAAAACTATAAGCGGAAAGCATAAATATAATGCCGGCCAATGCAACCGTCTAAACTTATTAAGGAAGACATTATAATCAAAAAACATCAAAAGCAGTAAAAATATAAAATTATTATAAAACTTTATTTTGCAGTAAAAATTATATCCAATAAAGTTTTTTTCACTTCTTTATCCTTTATAGTGTTTTGATTATCCAACTTTTTGAAAACTGTTAGAACAATATTATTTTTGTCAAATGTATCGCCCATTATAATAATATTTATTTTATACAAACCTTCATAATTTTTTATATTGCCCCATTCTGTAATAATTAAGCCGTTTTTTTGATCTGCTATTGAAATTGGAAGCAGCTGCGAAATAGTTTTAAGGCTTTCTTTCCATAAAGACAATTGATTTTCGATATTATTCTCTTCTTTTATCTTGTCCTGAAATATAACAATTCCATCTTCACTATTAAATAAACTTCCATTTCTTTTTATTCGTTTGAGTTCTGGATCTTGCGGAAATTTTGCAACTATATTAGGATTATTAGACGCACATGCTAATAATCCTGCCAATATAAATATATATACTCTTTTCATATTTTATTAAAAATTAAATAAGAATCCCGCTAGAATTACATGCCCTTTGTTTACCTCTATATTTGTATCAAACGGCGTAAATTTGAAATTTGTATATTCTATGTAAGGCAAAAATCCTTTTGCAACTTTAAAATCTATGCCGACAGAATACGCCATATATTCATTTTCTTGAAACTCACTATTAAAACAACCAAAGCTCACATTAACTGGACCAAATTCATAAGCAGCGCCATATGTGCTATAAGTTCCCTCTTCGTTGCTTGCATTTTTTATACTATTTTTATAGTATAAAGAATTTTCCCAATTTCCAATTGATCCACCTATTGTCAATCCCCAGAAAGTCAAATTAACACCATACTGATAAGCATTTAAGTCTTCTCGAAATGATATATATTTTGGCGGTGTCGAAGAATCGCCTATTTTGCTTTCTGACTTACCACGTTCACCAGTAAAAGATGCTGAAACGCCAATTCCATACATTGTCTGCGTGAATGAAACACCATATTCAATAACATCATCAATATCACCCGTGTCTAGCTTAGAAGTTAAATATCCGCTAGTTCCTATATTTCCAGTGTCCGGGGTATAGCTCACACCAAATTGAAGGCCCCAAAGTTCTGGAGTATAAAAAGATACTTTCGTTGCATTTTGCATCTGCTCAAAATTTAACCTATAATTATCATTTGCCATCCCTTCATAACAAGCTATCTCGTCAAGTTCATCAATTATTCCATCTCCATCAGAATCACAAGCATAATATAAATTATTAAAACCAACCGCATAACCGCCATGCGCAGTCGGCAATTCAGGAATTAAAATAAATAAAGGAGTACTTGCAAAAACTCCTGTTTTAGAAATTGAAGGCAAGTTAATAAAATTCAAATATTCTCCATTAATTCCACCGGCAGCCCTTGCAAAAGTTGAAGCATCAATTTTCATTTTTTGACTTGCACCCAATGTATTTCCAATTTCAAATTTTCCAAGCAGACCTTCACCATAGATATATGCTTGTCTTGAATTTAAATTATTATTCCAAGAATTTTTTGTTGTATTCGCATTTAATTCAATGAAAGCTCCATATTTAAAGCCATAATCATTTATACCATTCATATTAAATGTTAATGAAGCATCCACAGCTCCAACCGGATCATCTGTCGCCCTATTGTTCAAAGTGAGCCTTGTTATTCCATCAACACCACTTCCATCAGTATCAGATAAAACATTTACTAATTTATCTTCAGAATATGCTTTTTCTTGTTTTGTACTAGCACCCATAACATTTATATGTCCGCCAATTGAAACTGTTGGCGTTTGTGTAAAACCTAAATTTTTATAAGAATGATTACTTTTAACCGTCTGAGAATATGCTGTATTAGCTAGCAAAAATAGCATCAATGTCAAATATATTTTTTTCATATTTTTTAAATAAATATTGCTAAGTGTATTTTATAGATAATAATCTAAAAATCAATAAATGATTAGAGTTAATAAGGGGTTTGTTAGTTTATAATATATTTATATTGGATTAAGTATTAGTTAGAAATTATTGCATGATTTTGTTGACTGGTCTGTAGCTCCCCTTTGTCAACTACGTTGACATTTCCCCTCAAGGAGGGGAAAGATTATGGTGGTGGTGAGGGCAGAGGGGAAAGGTTATGGTGGTGAAGGCAGAGGGGAAAGATTGTCCTTGGTTATTGAACTGCTTTTTCTTCACCAGTGCTCGTAATTTTTTACCTCCTTGAGGGGAAATGTCCGAAGGACAAAGGGGAGCTATTTACAATTAAATAAAAGCTTTTAAGTGTATAATTGCCAAAAACTCCCAAATAAACATTTGACAAATAAAACCAAATAATTAACAATTTAATTGCCTTCGGGCATGTGAGGATGTTGTAATCCAAAAACAGTTAGAATATAAACTAACATGATCGCAGGTCTCTTTTTGTATTTATAATACAAAGCGGAGGCTTGTGGTTATAATAATCTATATAATTATATAGATTAAAAGGCTACAAGAGCTGACTGTTTCAGTTTACAAACCTCCGCACTTTTCAAATTATTTGAAGTGCGATTTTTATTAATTAAAAAAGAG
>CAZBNS010000025.1:0-19618 GCA_964493475.1 uncultured Rhizobiaceae bacterium
TATTATTAGTGCAAAATAAAACAGTTGACATTTACAGGAATGACATGCTGAGAGGAAGATTTAAATATTAATACATTCATGACATACTGAGAGGGGGGAAAATGTCAACGGAGAGCTACAGCTACAATTAAAACAAAAAAACTATAAATTAAAATAACAATCTATCCCCCGCCCAACAATCCTTTATTTTTAAGAATGTAATACTATAAAAAACTATTGAATTAATTTTTATGTGCCTTATATACAATATAGAGATAACTAAATATTAATAATATGAAAATATCTTTTTTAGGTTCTGGAGGAGTTGGCTGCACGACAGCATTTGCAAGTGGAATTAATGGCATATGCGACGAAATTGTCATGTTTGACATACTGGAAGACTTTGCAAAAGGAAAGGCAATGGATTTGCAACAAAGTTTTATTTTAAACAACAAAGATATAAAAGTTAAAGGAACAAATAAATATAAAGATTTAGAAGGAAGCGACGCAATTGTTATTACCGCAGGCATAGCTAATTCTGATGGAACAGCAAATAGAGAAGCATTGCTTGATAAAAATAAAAAGATAATAGGCGGAATTGCAAACGAGTTAAAGAATGTGATATTATCTGGCAATAATCAACCGTTAATAATTATAGCGACAAATCCGCTTGATGCTATTTTAAAACATCTTATTGATGTTGGAAATTTTAATAAAAAAAAGACTATAGGCTCAGGCAGTTGGTTGGATACAGCAAGATTTAAATACTATTTAGCAAAGGAATTAAACATAGAAGAAAGTAAAATTCAAACTATGGTTATTGGACAACATGGTATTAAAATGGTATATTTATTAAGCCAAACAAAAATAGACAATGAGCCGATATTTAACTATTTAGAAAGAAATAAGATAAAAACCTTGATGCTAAATGAGTGTTGTAAACAATCTACAAACGGCGCCAATGAAATTATAAGCTTAATAGCTAAAGGCGGAACATTTTATGGTCCAGCGATTTCAATATATAAAATTCTTGAATCATATTTTAATGACGAAAAAAAGCTTTTAGCAGCGTCAGTTTACACAAATGGAGAATATGGTTTAAGCGGTTCTTGTATCGGGCTTCCTGTTATAATTGGAAAAAATGGCGTTGAGGAGATTAAAATATTGAATATAACAGAAAGTGAAAAAAAAGAGTTAGTTGAAGCTTTTGATTTTATTAATCAGCTCGGCGCTCACAAAAAATAAATATTTTCTACAAAATATCAAAATGAGCCTTATTTTATGATATAAAGATTATAATTTTAAATCTTCTTGTTTTATTTGAACAAACTCAATGCCAGCCTCTCTAAACAGATCTTTAAAAATCTCTTCAGAGTAAATTACGCTACAAACACATCTTTTGATTTTAGCATTTACCATAGTTTTAGCGCACCAACCGCATGGAGAATGAGTACAATACATAGTAGCACCCTCTACACTCACACCGTGCAATGCTGCCTGTATTATTGCATTTTGTTCAGCATGAACAGCCCTGCAAATTTCTTGCCCTTGCCCAGATGGAATTTTTAGCTCATCTTTTAAACAACCTAATTCTAAACAATCTTTTACACCACTGCATGCGCCATTATATCCAGTTGTTAAAATTTGTTTGTTTCTGACTATAATTGCACCAATATGCCTTCTTCTGCAAGTGGATCTTTCAGCTACTTTAAAAGCTAGCTCTAGGAAATAATGATCTATTGGTTTTCTTTCTATTTTTTCTATCATATTATAATTCTGTTTTTAAAAAAAATAACTTATAATTAAAAAACAATCAAGATTTTTTAATTATTGTATTTAAGTTTATTCTTTAAACTTTGCTAATATTTTATTTTGTTGCGAGTTGTTTTGTGGCTCCCCTTTGTCCTCAAGAGAAAAAATATCGTAGTATCTGCCTAGTATTTTATTATATGATTACAATGGCAAACTGCAATGCATAAAGCATCTACCTCATCTTCGCTTTTTGGGCTAGCGCAAGGAAAAATGTATCTAATCATAGCTGCCATCTGTTGTTTTTCAGCTTTTCCAGCGCCTGTAATAGTTTTTTTTATAAGGTTTGGAGAATATTCAAAAACTGGTATGTTATTTAATGCTGCGGCTAAAATGGCTACGCCTCTTGCATGCCCTAGTTTCAATGATGATACTGGGTTATTATTTACAAATGTTTCTTCTATGGAAAAATATTCTGGCTTATAGGTTTTTATTAATTTATCCACTTCATTATGTATATTTAATAGCCTTTCGCTCAGTGATAATTTTGTATTTGTTTTAATAGCTCCGCTAGCGATATATTTAACTTGATTGTCTATTTTATTAATAATGCCCCAACCAGTTTTTATTAATCCGGGATCTACACCAATTATAATCATGAAACCTCTATAAATTATTTTGTGAAAAAATATTATTATTAACTTTATTCAATATAATGCTCAAATTCAACATCATAATTTTCTTCGTCAAATTGTTTTATATATTCTTCGTCTTTTTCTGGTTTATCCACAATGTTTGTAATAATTTTTGGCGTGTTTGCTCTTTGAGTATCTTCCATATTTGAAAATTCTTCAAATTCATCATCGCTAATTTCGCTTTCAAATTTTTCAATTTTATCATCTAGTTTAAACGCTTCTAAAACTAAATCCTTTGAACTAGAGAATGGAGTTGGATAATATCCGCTTTTTGTGTCTATTTTTATTAATTTTACGGTATCTGGAACTCTAAACGGTATAGATGGCTTGTCTTTCAAGGCGTTTGTCATAAAATTAGTAAATATAGGTCCGGCTACGGAAGATCCCATTTCATTCAATCCCATATATTCTGGTCTATCAAAACCAACATAAACGCCAACAACTAAGTCTGGAGAAAATCCGATAAACCAAGCGTCTTTTCCATCATTTGTAGTTCCGGTTTTTGCACCTATTGGTTTTCCCACTGCTTTAGCTCTCCAACCAGTTCCTCTTTGAACAACACCTTCTAGCATATTTGTAATTTGATATGCTGTAGCGGAATCGGTAATATTCTTTCTTTCATCTGGAATATTTGGAACTATAATTTCGTCAAGCGGCGTTTCTTCATTTGCTAAACAATATTTACAATCTATGTTTTCCCTTCTAAAAATAGTTTTCCCTTTTTTGTCTTGTATTTTTTCAATTAAGCTTGGCTGTATTTCTTTTCCGCCATTTACAATCATGGAATAAGCTCTAACCATTTTTAATAAGTTAGTTTCTGTTGAGCCCAGAACTAATGAATAAATTTTCTTTGGCCTATTATTTACTCCAAATCTTTTTACAACTTCAGCTACTTTCCCAATTCCAACCTCTGAGGCCAATCTAATAGTCGTTACATTTCTTGATTTTTCTAAGCCAACTCTAAGAGTTGTTGGACCATAGAATATTCCCCCACCCTCATTATTTTTTGGTTTATAAGGTGGTCTATCAAGACCTTGATCCAATTCAATTTCTTCATCAATTATAATGCTAGCTGGTGTATATCCGTTCTCTAATGCTGCCAAATAAGCGAATGTTTTCATTGTAGAACCCGGTTGTCTTTCGGCTTGAGTTGCTCTGTTAAAATCTATTTGAGAATCAATATAGCCGCCCATCATTGCTAAAATTTTACCACTATGCGGATCCATCGCCAACAATGCGCCATTAACAGCTGGAACTTGTCTTAAAAAATATTCATTCTTAATATTTAAATTTTTTTCAACAAAAATTACATCACCGACAATTAAACCAGCATCAGATACTTTTTTAATTTCTGCACCAACAGTGTCAATATTAATATATTTTTTAGCCCATTTTAAATTCTCAAGTGGAATATAACCCTTGATTAAAAGTTCATCATCATTGGAAGATGAAATAAAATCATTATTTTCAATTTCATTTTTATATTTTTCTTCATATTTAACTTTTCCAATACCAATTATAATTCTCTCATTTTCGCTATCTATTTTTAAAACGACAGCTTTATTCCAAGTATCTTTATATTTTAAATCAGTCTTAAAATTATTTATTAAATCTCCCCAATTATTTTTGAAGTCAATTTCACCAGATAAATTGCCAATAGCCCCTCTAAATCCATGTCTAACATCATATTCTTCAATACCTCGTTTTAGATATTCATCGGCAAGTTTTTGCAATTGCGGATCAATCGTAGTTATAACAACATTTCCATCTTCCAATAAATTATCTTCGCCATATAACTTAACCAACTCTTTTCTAACTTCCTCACTAAAGAATTCACCATTAGACACTTCTTCTATATTTTTTTCTTTTAAATTTATAGGAGCAGTTTTTGCTATATTTTTTTCTTCTACAGTAATATAATTAAGCTCGCCCATTCTTTCTATTATCCAATTTCTTCTAGCTAAAACATCCTTATGATCGTTTCTTGTCGGGTCTAACTTAGCCGGAGCTTTTGGCAATGAAGCTAGCATAGCCACTTCTTCAATTGTTAATTCATCAAGCGACTTATCAAAATAATTTAATGCGGCAGAAGCTACTCCATAAGCTCTGTTTCCCAAAAATATTTGATTTAGATAAAGCTCTAAAATTTCATCTTTAGTGAAAGCTTGAGTCATTCTAATTGATAGAATTGCCTCTTTTATTTTTCTGTTAAATGTTTTTTCATTTGACAACAAAAAATTTTTTGCGACTTGTTGAGTAATCGTTGAGCCGCCTCTTAAATTACCGCGTCCAGTAATTTTTCCATATAAATTGCTAATACTTGCACTCATTATTGATTTTAAATCAATGCCAGAATGATGGTAAAAAGACGCATCCTCAGCTGATATAAAAGCATATTTTACTAAATCAGGTATTTGCTCTATTGGGACAAATAATCTTTTCTCTTTTGCGTATTCTTTTAGAAATTTTCCATCGCTACTATATAATCTAGCAGTCAACATTGGATTATAATCCCTTAATTTCTTATAATTCGGTAAATCTTTACTATAATAAGCAATAACAGAGAACATCAACACCACGCCAACAATAAACACTGACGTAAATATATAAAAATTTAGTTTTAAAGTTTCTTTCTTCATAAAAGCTTATATCTTTGAAAAAATTATATTTAAACAATTATTAAAATCAATATTTTAAAGCAGTCTTAATGATTTTCAAGGCTTCATCGTAAACTACAGACATATCACTAGTCAACATATAAAATGGTGCAGTTATAATTCTATTTTTTTCATCAACACAGATATTACTAGTTTCGGTCTTAATATGTTTATTTCCCAAATCATTTATTATTTTAGCAAGATTTGTATCATCTCCAATAGTCAAAGATACATTTTTAAATACTTTTGCTAAAATCATAGGAGCTATACAAACAGCACAGACAGCTTTATTTTTTGCCTTAAACGCCAGTAAAACTTTTTCCAGTTTTTCATCAACTGTATAATTTTGATTATTTAAAGCAAATGTTGACAAATTCAAAACAGCGCCAGAACCACCGGGTAAAATAATTCCATCAAATTCATTAACATTCAAATCACTAATTTCTTTTATATTTCCCTTTGCTAATCTAGCCGATTCCGCCATTACATTTCTTTTTTCATTCATTTTTTCACCAGTTATGAAATTTATAACTTTAGTTTGCTCTTTATTTATTGAAAAACATTGATATTGAGCCCCCAATTGTTTTATAGCCAACATTAACAAAACTGTTTCATAGATTTCCGAACCATCTTTATTTCCGCAACCACTTAAAATTATAGCAAACTTTTTCATAATGCCTCTTTTAAAATTACCCAAATATATCTTATAACTAAAAATTAAATTTTCAAAGTAAATTGATGTAAGATAAAATTGCGTTTATATTCTTTAAGATTTTAATATGATTGTTGTAAGCTATTCAAAATCTTAAAGTGTATAATTGCAGAAAAAAATTTGACAAGTCGTTTTGATGGCTATGTCCTAGTTTAACCAGAAAGTTTTAATACATAAAAAGATGCCCGATTAAAAATCGGACATCTCCAAAATAATATTTGAAATAATTATTTTTTAGCTGGCTCAGCTGTTTTAGCTTGTGCAGTTGTTGCTCCAGGAGTTGTTGCTCCAGCAGCACCCGGTGTAGCCGTTGCAGCTGTTGTAGCCGCTGCCGCAGCTGCTGCAGCTGTCTCTTCTTCAATTGACTTGCCTCTACCAGTAATGCTGCATATATCAAAGTTTGATTTATTTGTAGCTTTTATATTGCTTGGTAAAGTAATGTCATTAATTTTGATTTTTGTACCAATATGCATTTTGCTAACATCAATATCTATTGAATCTGGAATATTCTCTAAAGTGCAGAAACACTCAATTTTTCTTTTTAAAATATTCAAGAAACCACCTTTTTTAATACCTGGTGCTTTTTCTCTTCCAAGAAAATTTACAGGAATGCATACTCTTAATTCTTTTTTGCCTTCAACATTTATAAAGTCAACATGTCTAGGCATATCGCTAATTGGATCTAAATCTATTTGATAAACTAAAACCTTATATTTCTTTCCATCAATATTTAATTCTATCGGTTTTAATTGAATATTTGTTTTTAAATATTCTTTATCAAAATCTCTTTTTAAAACAGACAAATAAACATTTTCATTATTGCCGTTTCCATAAATAACTGCAGGGGTTCTTCCCTCTCGTCTAAGTCTTCTAGTATTAGCTGAACCTAAGTCTTTTCTAATGCTACCATCTAAAGTTAAAAAATTAACCATTTTTTACTCTCACATTTTTTTATTAATAATTGCCAAATGGCATAAAACTGTTTTATTATTTCTTTGAAGCTTTTTTAACTTCGTCAATTACTTGATTGAAAAGCGATTGGCTGCAAAGTCCTAATAAAACAGGATCTCTAGGAACTATTTCTTTTATGTTCCAGTGTGTTCTATTTTTAATTGAATCTATCATGGTTGTTGTAGTTCCAATTAGTTTTCTAATTTGACTATCCGTAATGTCTGGATAATATTTTAACAAGTATGCTATAGCACTTGGTTTATCGCCTCTTCTTGCTATAGGAGTATATTTGCCTTTCTTTTTAGTCGTAATATCTAGCTCTTCGGATATTTGATCTTTTAATTCCAGTCTTTTATTCGGGTCTTTTTCGCATGCGGCAATCATCTCTTTTGTTAATTGTCCATTGTCAATTGGACTTTGCGCAACAATGCCCCCAGCAACTTCACCGTCAGCTATACCTTGAATTTCTAATTCATGCATTCCGCAAAAATCAGCAATCTGCTCAAATGTTAATGCGGTATTGTCAACCAACCAAACCGCAGCAGCCTTTCTCATTAAAGGTAATTTACTTCCTTTCATACACTTATAATAAAATCAATAACTTTAAATAAAATAACATTAATAAAATTTAAGTCAATAAAATTATTGAAACTTTAAAAAAATTATATATTTTTAAAATGCAAAAAATAGTTAAAAAATGAAAATACAGTCCAATAAAGTTGACGAATTTATAAAAACTTTTGATAAAAGTTTAAGAGGTGTAGTAATTTATGGCCCAGATACTGGACTTGTTTCAATAAGAAAACATGAAATTTTACAAAGAATTTTACCTGATTATAAAAAAAGCTTATCATTAATAACATTAACAAACTCAACAATAAAAGAAAAGCCAAATATTTTGGCTAATGAATATTTTTCTTCATCTTTATTTGGCGGAGATAAAAAAGTTATTTTAATAGAAGATGGTGAAAATTCTCTTTCCAAGACGTTAGAGGATATTTTTTCAAAATCACAAAATACTGATAATTTTATATTAATAACCTCTGACGATTTAGACAGCAAATCAAGTCTAAAAAAGTTTGCTGATTATAATCAATATTTTGCTGGCATTCCTTGCTATAAAGATGATACTAGTGCGATAATGCAAATTGTGAATTTGAAATTAAGGGAAAATGGCTTTAAATATAATAGCGATGTAGTTAAATATCTTGCTGAAAGCTTTGGCGGCGATAGATTGATTATTTTGAGTGAATTGGAAAAATTAATTATTTACAAAGATAAAGATAAGAACTTAACAATTGAAGATGTAAAGGCCTGCATTCAAGATAATTCTGAGGCAAATCTCAATGATTTTATTAACAGCTTTGCGGCATTAAATTTTGAAGTTGCTTTTAAAGAATTGCAAAACTTATATTCTGAGGGCATTTTTCCAGTTGTAGTTGTAAGAACTGCAATTAATTATTTTATAAAATTACAATTATATAAATACCAATTGCAAAATGGCATAACTTTTGAACAGCTAACTACAAAAGAAAATATTTTTTGGAAACAAAAACCAATTTTAGCTCAACATTTGCAGAAACTTTCAATGAATAACATTAATGATATTTTATCAATTTTGTTGAACGAAGAATGTAAAATGAAAGGGAAAAGCATTTAATGAACGATACGCCAATTTTAGAACAAACAACTGAAAATTCCAATAAAAATAAATTGCTTAAAATGCATGCTCAAAATAAGCTTTGCAAATTATGGTCAGAAGCAACGCAAATCACTGAGAAAAGGCTGATTATAATAAAATTAAATAGGGATTTGCTGACTGATTTTATACAACAAACACAGTTAAAAGTTCTTTTAGAAGAACGAATGGAAATGATGGCCATGTTGTGTTTGTTGTTGGATCCAACTATTTCAAACAAAGAAAAAAATAGATTTTTAAATGGATCAAGAGTGAGCAGCCCAGCTGTCAAACTTTTTAAAAACTGCATTATGAATACTTTAGCCAGAGAAATGGAAAGAGTTGAGGTTTTACAGACAATTAAAAAAGTTTTAAATCATTTTGCCGCAGAAAATGGCATTTTAGGAGGATATTTATTGCCTGCAAGTTTTCTTTCAAAATCTGTCAATGAAACATTGGCAGCAGGAGTTAAAAGTATTTCGGGCAATGTTAATGCTGTAAAAGAAGTAGTTAAAGAAATAAAAAATAGAGGTGAGAGTGTTTCCACAAGAAATGAAAGGGATTTACAAAGAGTTGAAAAAAATATTGAACGAAATCCAGAAAGGGTTATAAAACAACCATCAAAAGATAGTGGACAACAAAAAACTACGCAATTAGTAAAAATTGAAGCTATTCCAATTAAAAAAAATTGGAGAGAAGAGGTTTTGAATAAAAACAAAATTATTAAAGAAAACTCTAATCAAGAAGTCAGCCATTGATGATTTGGGATTGACGACTTTTAGTAATGATTTATTAACTATTATTCATTAAAAATAAATACATTATGATAAAAGAGCTATTATAGTAATTAAAAACAGTAATTATTGCCCCCTGCTCTCTTTACGAGAAATATTAAAAATAAATACATTATGATAAAAGAGCTATTATAGTAATTAAAAACAGTAATTATTGCCCCCTGCTCTCTTTACGAGAAATATTACAGAGCGACAAATAGAAAAATTACTAACAATCACGGTATATTAATTTCCTAATATCATACAGCAACAAAAACAAACCAAAAATAAATATATCCCCACTGTCCTTGACATTTGCTTATTAATATTATATAATATATATCTGTATGAATTTTATTTAATCCTTTGAAAGAAATATTGAAAAATATTAATGAAATCTTGACGTCAAAACAATTTTGGAAAGCATTTGCCAAACAAATTTTATTTATATTAATTCTTTCCGTATTGTTCTTAGTTGACGATTATATATTTAAAATATTCAATGGACTGAATAAGGCTACCTTGTCAATCAAAATGGTATCATTAGCCGTTGGTTTAGCAACAGCCATATCAATCATAAAGAATAAAAAGATAATCTATTGTTTTCTCGGCATCCTTTGCATTATGGAATTGGTTTATCTGGTTTACTTGGCTTACTTTGGAACATTTTTACACCCAACAGCAATTCCATTAATAATTAAAGAAGTGCCAGAAATAGCCGAAACAGGTTTTGGAATGTTTGGCAAAGTTTATTATGCATTTGTAGCAGTACTTTTGCAATATGGTTTAATATTTTTGTTTATTAAAAAATTCAAAGACAAAATTTTTTCATTTAAATTTTCTTGGATAATTTTGGTTTTATTCGTTTCCTTAATTCCTGTTAGAGCAATAAGAGAAACCAGTATGGCGAGACTTGTTGCAAATCCTGCATACCCGTCAATATATAATAGTATGAGAATTTTTTCCGGATATTTTTTTAATATTCTCCCAAATTCTTTAAAAGATAATAATGAAATTGAAAAATTTAATGATTACACAATCAAAGAAAATAAACCACTGCATAAAAAGGCTACAGTAGTTTTGGTTTATGGAGAAGGTTTTAGCTATGCAAGACAGGGGCTTTATGGATATGATAAAGACACAACGCCAAATCTGTCTGAATTTGCAAAGACATATAAAAACTTTATTTACACAAAAGGAATCGCAGGTGCAGTTGCTACACAGCAATCAATTCCAGCATTCTTTAACTTGCAAAGAGAACCGAAAAATTATAAAATGCAGATTGATATGAATATTAATTTATTTAAACTTGCGAAAAATCATGATTTCAAAACGCTTTTTATATCTGTTCAAACTTTGGGATTGACAAATAGTATAGGTAGACAATTTATTGATGATTTCATGACGGTTGAAGATATACAAAGTTTATACGACAAAGAAAGAGACGAAGCGCTATTAACTACATTGCAAACAAAAAACTTAAATGAAAATAATTTTATAGTTCTACAGCAAAGAAATTTACACTCACCTTATGATAAAAATTATGATCACAAAAAAGAGCAATTTAATAAATTTAAAGATGTTTACGACAACGCAACTCTATACAATGATTATGTCCTAGCCGAATTAATAAATTACATAAAAACCACAATAAAAACTCCATATTATATATTCATCACCTCGGATCACAACGAATTAACCGGAGAAGACGGATTATACGGACACACAATTTTGACACCAAGAGGAGCCGATGTTCCGATGATACTATATGCTAGTGAAGATGCAGATCCAGAGATAATCAATGAATTTAAAAACACCTTTAGATTAACGCATAATGAACTTGGTATTTTAATAGCTAAAATTTTTGGATATGAAATAATTAATACAAACACGCCAAAAGATGTTTATTATATCAACGGAAACGATACCTTGGCGAGATTTGGCTATATAAAAGTTATTAAAGATTTTAAAAATCAAAGTATTAACTATGAAATGATAGATAGTAATAAAATGACAGCTGCCGATAAGGACAAGTTAAAACAGATTTAGATTTTATTATTAATTCTCCTATTTTAGCAATTATATCCACAAATAGCTTCCTTTTTTAATAAAAAAATTGCAAAATTATTTAATATATGATAGTATTATTATCAATAATTAATTAAAGGTTCTGATTATGACGGATTCTAATAAAAGGACAGGAATAGGGGTTGAATTTGCCGATTTGGCTGTTGGAGTTCATCACAGTGAAGTTCTTGATGCTAGAGGCTCAACTCGTGGAGATTCGACTCACAGTCATCTTATAGATGGTTTTTATGTAAGTTCAGGAGAACATATTTCGCCCGATATTTTAGAGGGACTTCGTGGGGCTGTCGAGGAGGTTGCAAAAGATAAAAGAGGTGAAGCAGCTCAAGCAGCCTTAAATGAATCTGAAAGATATAAACGAGAAGTAAACAATTTAACGTCTGAAACAAAAAAAGAAGTAATTGCCGCTATGGCTTTTAAAGAATCTGATGGAAAAACAAGAATAAATGCGGCTACATTACATACTGAAGTTAAAGAAGTACCCATAACTATCACAATAGTCTTTAAAGACGGTACACATCTTTTTTGGGACATGCCACAAGAAAAATTGTATAAACTTAAGTCAGATGGAGACAAGGAAGAAGTTAATCCTGAGGAAACTGAAAGACAATATAATATAAGTTTGCCAAGGAATAAAGAGTGTTTGTTAGCCCCTAATCAGAAAGCGTTAGAGCAAGGAACTTCCATGGATTTAGATCCAAAAAATGTTAAGCAAAAAGGTAAGCCAGTTGATCTAGGAATGCCTCGGCTACCTCGGCTACCATAAACATACGTATTTATCTTAAGCTTTATATTGTGATTTATTAATTCAAGATGTTTTTTTGTTGCAAACTGGTTTGTAGCTTCCTTTGTCGCATTGCACAAAGTGGAGCTCATTATAATCAAATAACGAGTTTTAAGTCATAATTCTTAAATAATAATTTTATATCTTTAGAGAATTAAAAATAATCCACCAATTAATTGCGAATTATTGTATCTCAAAACTCCTAATATAACTGGAGATTTTTGGAATACAAAAACCACCAGCTAAGCTGGCGGCGGTTTTTCTTATTTACCTAATTTTTTTAAAACTTTCTCAGTTATTTTTTCAGTAGTTAAACCAAAATATTCATAAACTTTTTCTGCTGGAGCAGACATGCCGAATTTATCATCTGGTATTCCACAGAACAAGCCGTTCTGTCCTATATATTTTACCCAGCCCATACTAGAGGCAGCCTCTATGGCAACTTTTAAAATATTTTCATTTCCCAAAACTGATTTTTTGTATTCAGGAGTTTGTTTATCAAATAATTCCCAACAAGGCGCAGAAACTACTCTAACTTTTAAGCCTTTCTTTTCTAGCTCTGTCTTTGTTGATATAGCTAAATCAACCTCCGTTCCTGTGGCAATAATTATAGTGTCAGGAGTTCCTTGGCAATCATTAAAAATATACATGCCTTTAGCTGATTTATTTTCAATGCTTTCTTGTGAAGAGAATACAACATTCTGCCTTGAAAGGACCATTAAACTAGGGGTTCTTTTGCTTTCCAGCGCTAATTCATAACATTCAATAGTTTCTTGAATATTGCAAGGTCTAAATACATTCAAATTTGGAGTAGCTCTCATTGATATCAATTGCTCTATCGGCTGATGTGTTGGTCCGTCCTCGCCAACACCAATTGAATCATGCGTTAAAACATGAATTACAGGCAAGCCCATAATTGCAGATAATCTTAAAGCTGGCTTCTCATAGTCAACAAATGATAAAAATGTTCCGCCATAAGGCAAAAATCCGCTATGTAAATAAATGCCATTCATTATGCCGGCCATGCCTAATTCTCTAATGCCATACTCAATATATCTGCCGCTAAAATTATCTTTAGTGATTATGTTTTTTGTAGCAGCAGTTTGAGTTAAATTAGAAGGAGTTAAATCTGCACTTCCACCAATCATTTGAGGAATAGCCTCAGTCAACACCTCTAAAACTCTTTGAGATGATTTTCTGGTAGCTTCATTTGGTTTCTCAACAAACGCATCTTTTTTCAATTTTGCTAAAATGCCTTTCCAACCTTCTGAGAGCTTATGCTCTATAAAATCAATAAATTCTTGCTTTTTGCTTGATTTTGATAATCTGTTATTCCAAGCGGCATATTCAGTTTCGCCTTTTGTTCCCGCATTATTCCATTCTTTAAGAATATCACCAGGAATCTCAAATGGAGGCAAAGTCCAATTCATATTTTTTTTCAAACCATCCAACTCTTCCCCTTTAATTGGAGATCCATGGCATTTATTAGTGCATTCTTTTACAGAATAGCAGCCAATTTTAGTCTTAAATCCTATAAAAGTTGGCTGGTTGCTTGAATTAGCCGCATCAAACGCTTTTCTAATACTTTCAAAATCATGTCCGTTAGCTTCAATAAATTTAAAGCCATTGCTTTCAGCCCTCATTTTCATATTCTCATTTCTTGAAAGACTCGTTGGACCATCAATAGTAATTGAATTGTCATCCCACAAAATCACAAGATTATTTAAATTTAAAACACCAGCAACACCCATGGCCTCATAACTAGCGCCCTCCATTAAACAACCGTCGCCAACAACACAATAAATCTTATGATTTGCCAAATCTCTGCCATATCTAGCTTCAGCCATTTTTTCAGCTATAGCCATACCAACAGCGTTAGTCAAACCTTGTCCCAAAGGGCCAGTTGTAGTTTCAATTCCTTTTAAATAACCATATTCTGGATGTCCTGCAGTTTTTGAATGCAATTGTCTAAAATTTTTCAAGTCATCAACGCTTATATCATCATAACCAGCCAAATATAACAAAGCATACAATAAAGCCGAACCATGGCCAGCTGACAAAACGAACCTATCCCTATCAAACCATTTTGGATTTTTTGAACTATATTTCAAAACCTCAGTAAACAAAACCGTTGCAACATCAGCAAATCCCAATGGCAATCCAGGATGTCCAGAATTAGCCTTTGCAACCATGTCAGCAGCCAAAGCTCTAACAGCATTAGCCATAACACACAAATCCTTGATATCTTTTTTCATATATTTTTTGTAATTTCTCTAAAGAGGAAGTTTATTTAAAATATTTGAATTTTCAAGAAATAAACTAATTTATGATTTTTTATACATTAATATAAGTTGTTTTTATAATTATTTCCTGAGCGACAAAGGGAACCTGCAAACCGCCTATAACAAAAAAACACTCAGCTATAATAACATTTTTAAAAATTAAGATAAATTAATCGCTCAACTTCTTCTTCAAAATATCATTAATTATTTTTGGATTTACCTTGCCGCTGCTTGCTTTCATAGTCTGTCCCACAAAGAAACCAAATAATCTCTCATTTCCACCCTTATACTCCGCTACTTGTTTTTGATTGTTTGCGATAATTTCGTCAATAACTTTTTCAACTTCCCCCGTGTCGGCTGTTTGTTTTAGGCCTTTTTCTACGACAATTTTTTTTGCGCTTTGCCTTGTTTCAATCATTATATCCAAAACATCTTTTGCCATTTTTCCAAAAATTGTCTCATCTTTAATCAAATCAAGCAATTCAATTAACATTTCGGCACTAACGGGACTTTCTTCTAATGGAATTGCCAGTTTATTTAATCGTCCAAATAATTCGGAAGTAATCCAGCTGGTAGCTAATTTTGGTTCATGTTTTGCGGCAACTTTTTCAAAATAGCTGCTGATTTCTGTTGAAGCTGTTAAAACGCCTGCATCGTATTCGCTTAATTTAAATTCACTAATATATCTTGCTTTTTTAGCCTCAGGCAATTCTGGCATTTCGGTTCTTACACCATCAATTAATTGTTTTGTGATAATTAGAGGCGCTAAATCTGGATCCGGAAAATATCTGTAATCTACAGTATCTTCTTTGCTTCTCATTACTGTGGAATCACCAGTTAAAGCGTTATATCTTCTTGTTTGCTGTTCAACTTTTCCGCCGTTTTCAATTATTTCAATCTGTCTTTTAGCCTCATTTTCAATAGCGTCGCCAACATTTTTCATTGAGTTAATATTTTTCATTTCACATCTAGTTCCAAGCTTTGTTTCTCCAACTGGACGAACAGAAACATTGGCATCACATCGCATACTCCCTTTTTCCATATCGCCGTTTGAAGTATCTAATGCTCTAACCATAGTTCTTAATTCTTTTAAGTATTCCATGGCTTCATAAGGGCTTCTTATGTCTGGTTCTGATACTATTTCCAGCAGACAAACTCCGCTTCTGTTTAAATCTATCAAAGACAAAGTTGGATGTTGATCGTGAATTAATTTTCCAGCGTCCTGCTCCATATGAGCTTCGTGAATTCTAATTTTTTTCTTAGTTTTATTTTCTAAAGTGATTTCTAGCCATCCACTTTTAATAATAGGATAATAAAACTGCGTTATCTGATAGCCGGAAGGCAAGTCTGGGTAAAAATAATTTTTTCTATCAAAAATGCATTTTTCATTAAATTCAGCATTTAATCCTAAACCGGTTTTTATAGCTTGTCTTACTACATATTCATTGATTACAGGCAGTTGTCCTGGCATAGCATTATCATAAAATGATACATTTTCGTTTTGTGGTTTTCCAAATTCATTTGAACTTCTTGAAAAAAGTTTTGTATTGCTCTTTAGCTGGCAGTGAACCTCTAATCCAACCACTACTTCCCATAAACCATTTTTGCCTTTTAAATGATAAGTCATTTTATTAGTTTTAATTCATTTATGAAAAAATGATAAGAATTATTTTTTGATTTTCAAGATTATTTTTGGGAATCGGCAGTAATTATATATTTTATGATTTTGCTTTAAAATTTTTTTGATATTTTCTTTTGTTGCAAGCTATCTTGCAGTCATTTATCTTGTTCTATAGCTCCCCTTCGTCAACCACATTGGCAAAGGGGAGCTACATAGTGGCTAAAAAACGAAATACAATGGAGTTGACGAGTAGAACTGCACCAAATTATATTTAGCTAACAATATGCTAATCAACTCATGGGCTATTTAATCATTTATAATGATTGAGAATTGTCATCCTCGCTATTATCACTTTCAATTTTAGCTACAGAAACCACTTTTTCATCTTCTCCCGCCCTCATCAAAATCACGCCTTGAGTATTTCTTCCGGAAATTCTAATGTTTTGAACTTCAGTTCTAATTACAGTTCCTTTATTGCTAATCATGATAATTTGCTTATCATTTTCAATAGGGAAAGATGCAATGACATTGCCGTTTCTCTTGGATGTTATAATATTTGTAATACCGCTTCCGCCTCTGTTTGTCACTCTATATTCATAAGAGGATGTTCTCTTGCCAAAGCCATTTTCTGTAATAGTTAAAATAAGCTCTTCATTTTTAGCCATTGCTCTGATTTTCTCTTTAGATAAAACTGCGAGAATTTCGTCAGAAATTTTTACTGGCAACGGTTCATCAATGTTGGATAAAAGACTGTTTTCATCTGTTGCGGTATTATAAATTTCGTTTATTTTTATTCTAGTTTCTAAATCAATTTTTAAATAATTGTCCCTATCTTCTATTGATTGAGCTTCGCTATTTTTTAAAATAGACATTGAAATAACTTCATTGAAAGCGTCAAGTTTTATACCTCTAACACCTGTGGAATTTCTGCTTTGAAAAACTCTTAATTTTTCTAAAGGAAATCTAATGCATTTTCCGGTTTTTGAAGATAACAAAATATCGCTATTATTATCACAAATTGAAACGCCAACAAGACTTTCATTTTCGCCAAGCTTCATTGCAATTTTGCCATTACTTTGAATATTTTCAAAATCTTCCATTGAATTTCTTCTGACATCGCCTCTGTTTGTAGCAAATACAATATTCATTTTCATCCATTCTTCTTTTTCACCCAATAATGGCATTATTGTTGAAATAACTTCATCTTGTTCTAAAGGCAAAATATTTACAACTGCTCTGCCTTTTGATTGATTGCTTCCAAGCGGCAATTTATAAGTTTTCATTTTATAAACTTTTCCTTTGCTTGAGAAAAATAAAATTGGAGTGTGAGTATTTACAACAAATACATCAGTTGTATAATCCTCATCATGAACTGTAATTGCGGACTTGCCTTTTCCACCTCTATTTTGCGCTTTATAGCTGGATAATGGAACTCTCTTAATATAGCCGCTCATAGTAGTAATTACAACCATATCTTCTTTTGGAGTTAAATCTTCTATGTCTATATCACTTTCAGCTTCTAAAATTTGAGTTCTTCTAGGAATTGCGAATTCTTCTTTAATTTTTAATAATTCGTCTTTAATAATTTTTGTTAACTCCATAGGATTAGACAAAATTTTTAAATATTCTTGAATTTCGTCAGATAATTCTTTCAATTCATCATCAATTTTATCACTTTCTAAACCAGTCAATTTTGATAATTTCATATCAAGAATTGCTCTTGCTTGAACTTCAGTAAAATAAAATCTTCCTTCTTCAATTCTATTTCCTCTGTCATGAATTAATTCAATTAAAGCTTGAATAACGCCTGCGTCCCAATCCCTTTTCATTAATTCTTCTCTGGCCTGAGTTGTATCTTCAGCTTTTTTAATCAATGCAATTACTTCATCAATTTCATTTACAGCAACTCTTAATCCAATCAATATATGAGCTCTGTCTCTAGCTTTAGCAAGTAAAAATTCTATTCTTCTTGTTATAACTTCTCTTCTAAATTTTGTAAAAATTTTTATAACATCAAGAACACCCAAACTTTCGGGCTTTGCATTATTCAAAGCCAAAATATTTGACGGAAAATTACTTTGCAATTCAGTAAAGCTATAAATTTGGCTTAAAATCACCTCTGGATTACCATCTCTTTTTGTCTCAACAACAACCCTAATTCCTTCTTTATTAGATTCGTCTCTTAAATCAGAAATACCTTCAATTCTCTTTTCCTTAACCAATTCAGCAATTTTTTCAACTAATTTTGCCTTGTTAACTTGATACGGTATAGAGCTTATAACTATTTGTGATTTGCCATTCTTATGCTCTTCAATAGCTGCCTCGCCTCTCATCACAATACTTCCCCTGCCAGTTCTCATAACATTAGCATATCCGCCCCTTCCCATAATCAAACCACCAGTTGGAAAATCAGGACCAGGTATTATTTGGAGCATTTCATCAGCAGTTATATCTGGATTATCAATGCAAGCTATAGTTCCATCAATTACTTCTCCTAAATTGTGCGTAGGAACATTAGTCGCCATACCAACAGCAATACCATTACTTCCATTAATCAGCAAATTAGGAAATTTCGCAGGCAAAACAGACGGCTCTCTTTCAGTTCCATCATAATTATCAACAAAATCAACTGTATCTTTATCTAAATCATCAGTCAAAACATGCGCCAATTTAGACATTCTAGCCTCAGTATACCTCATAGCAGCTGGCGGATCATCATCAATAGATCCATAATTTCCTTGTCCATCAATCAAAGGTGCAGACATTGAAAAATCTTGAGCCATTCTAACCAAAGCTTCATAAATTGACGTGTCGCCATGCGGATGATACTTACCCATAACATCACCGACAATTCTAGCGCACTTCTTAAACGATTTATTATAATCATAGTGGTTTTCATACATAGAATACAAAATTCTTCTGTGAACTGGCTTCAAACCGTCATTCACATCAGGAATTGCTCTTGCAATAATAACACTCATTGCATAATCAAGGTATGATTTCTTCATTTCTGTTGATATTTCTACATTTTGTATATCACCATGATTAAATTCTTTTTCCATATCTTTTTGTAATTATTCTTAATTTTTAAGCTATTAACAGTATAATTGGCAATGTTTTAAAAGCAAGAAAATTAAATCAATAATCATTCCACCTTTTATAAAAGAATAACTCGGATTGTTTTATCAAAACAATTTAATTCAGTTTACAAACACCAAGGTTAGATATAAAAAGCGGGAAGTTGACTTAATTTGCGATCGGAAGAAAATTATTAAAATGTTCAACTTTTGAAAGTTTAATGGTAAATAGCAAATGTACTAACAATACATGAAATATTTATTCGCTACTACCCTTTTAATAAGTTCTAATCAACTTCCCAATATGTATTATCTAAAAATAATACTCACAGCAGAATACATTATATATGATAAAATGTCAAGTTTTAATTTGCAATAGTAATTAATATTTATACTTAAATTTAATAATGCTATAAATAGCTCCTCTTTTTCCTTCGGATATTTTCCCTCTCAGCTCTGCCATTATTAAGCTAGATTTTGTTAACGAACAAAGCCTTCCGCAGTCTTGTCATTACCAGGCTAGATTTACCATCTAACAACTCAACGACTCTCAGCTCTGTCATTACCAGGCTAGA
>CAZBNS010000026.1:0-18627 GCA_964493475.1 uncultured Rhizobiaceae bacterium
TGCTCTTTAGCATTACCCCAAAACACATTAGACTTTTCGTAATTTTTATCACGAATTGCACTAATTGTTTCGGTTTCACCATCTGGAATGAAAAAATGATCTAGCCAGCGGCTGCTTTTTCCACTTGCCTCCATTGCAATTGTGCCAGTACTTCCACCAGCGAACACAATTGGTTCTTTCCTTGGTTCACAATATGCCCAGCAATGCTCAATTCTCGCCTTGCGATTTTTTTCATTTTTAAATAATTCTAAAAATTTATCAACACCAATTTGCTTATCAAAATATGCACTATAAGGTCCGGGCAAACCACCAAGAGCATCAATATAAAATCCGGCATCCGATTTAATGACCGCCATACCTAATTTATCAGCGGCATATTTGACTGTGAATGAAACCACTTCAGAACAAGTTTTAGCTTGAATTTCAATAAGTTCAAAATCAGGATTCATTATTTCAATTTCAAGTCCCAACTTTTCACCGAAATATTTTTGTGCTTCATGAATTTTATCGGGATTTGTGGTTAAATAAGTTAGTTTTTTCATGTTTTTTAAATAAATATTGCTAAGTGTGTTTTATAGATAATAATCTAAAAATCAATAAACGATTGAAGTTAATAAGGGGTTTGTTAGTTTATAATATATTTTATGTTGAGTTAAATATGGGTTAGAAATTATTGCATGATTTTGTTGACTGGTCTGTAGCTCCCCTTTGTCCTTCGGACATTTCCCCTTAAGGAAGATGGAACTATTTATAATAGTATTAAATGCAAATTACACCTATTTTATTGACTTTTTAAATTATATATTGCAATTTAAAATAAGATATATTTCAAAATATATATGAAAAATTGTAATTTATCAAAAATTAAAAACAATTTTAAAAAAATTTTAGATTTGTTAGGATTAGACTTAAATGATGAAAATTATATAGATACACCCGAAAGACTTGCTAAATTTTTTTATGAATTTACCGAATTTACTAGGGCAGGTGAAGATTCATTAAAAGAATACTTTAAAATCAATTTCCCAAGTCATAAAAATCAGGAAAAATCTTATAAAGGGATATTATTTCAATCGCCAATACTTGTATATTCAGTATGCTCTCACCATTTTATACCAATAATTTATACCATATCGTTTGCGTATGTTCCAAATAAAGACTGTCAAATAGGATTTTCAAAGATAATTAGAATTTTAAAATGTATAGCAAAAAACCCATCCAATCAAGAAGATTTTACACAAAATGTTGTAGATATTTTTTCCAAAAACCTTAATTGCAGCGGTGTTGCTGTTTTGATTTCTGGAATTCATTTTTGCATGAAAATTAGAGGCGTTAATAGCGATGCTAATAATACAACATTTGCAATGTCTGGAATCTTTCAAGAAGATAAAGAGTTTAGGGATAGATTTTTTGAATTAATTAATATTAATTAAATAATTATATGGATTTTGAACCTATTATTGAACCTGAGTTAAAAGTTGGTCTTAGTTTTAGTACTTTTTTAGTATCCCAACAAACCGAATCTCTATCGGATTTTATTTGTTTAGTTCAAGAAGGCAAGAATTTAGAAGAATTATTTCTTAATATTGAAGAAAAACAAAAAAAGTTAATTCAAACAGTATTTGATTGCGTTATTTGTTTATCTTTTCTATTATCAGATACCACAAACAGAATGAGGTTTCTATCATCTGCTTATACTAGAGATCTTTCTGAAATTAAAGATATTTCACAAATAATTTCTTTAATGGTAAACGGAATTATAGTTTCTTCAAGATTATTTGAATCTCCTACAGAACTTATAGATTATATAAATAAATTTTGTGAATATTTTAAAATTTATGAAAGTGGCCCGAAAACTATAAAAAGAGCAGCAGAAAAAACAATGGCTAAGCTAAAATGTGATCCCGCTCTTTTAAATGATACAATCAGAATCACAATTTCACCGCTATTACCAGAGTATTTTGATTATATAGTCGATTACTTATCAAAAACCGGCAGAACCTTTTTTAAATATAAAAATTGGACTATATCACCATCAGGTGTTTTGTGTAATAGCTGCTATATAAATATTGATGGAAATGTTGGACAAATTGCCATAGATGAAATAATGCAAAGAAAAATAAATATTACTTGTTCTCATGAAATTTATGAGGTTATGAGACTTATGGAATCCGAAAATTTTCAATTTAGCACTATTCATATAGATGAAAATACTTGCGAAAAAATTAAAAAAGGTTATAATTTTATAATGGAAAAATACGGACAAACAACTGATATTAAATTTAGCAAAATAGAAGATGACGTTTCTTTTAGGGTTGATCAATTACACCTTAGATATAAAGAACTTAGATTACTGCACCAAAATATACATATAGATGCAATATGCGGAACAGATGAGAGATGGCAAAGATTATACTGCTCTTTAATGATGGAAATGAATTATAAAAACAGAACTCAAGGAGAGGAAGAAACTTTTCCTGAATTTTTACTAGAAAAAATTCCAAAGTATAAAGCAATATATAAATTTGGATTTGCAAGAGAAAGAAGGGGGTTCATTTTAAGTAAGCAATTATGAAAAAAATAAATTCGTTAAAAGACATAATGGAACAGTATGATTATTTTTTTATTGATTTGAATGGCATTTTGTGGAATTTTGACAAAAATGAATTTGAAAAAACTAATAAAATGAATATATTTAATCATTCTTTCAACACTATAAAATTTTTATACGAGAATAATAAAAGTATAATATTTTTTTCAAACCTTAGGCAAACATCAGAGCATACTAGAAACTTACTGATAAGAAGCGGTCTAAAAGAAGAATGGGTAAGAAATATTATAACATCGACGCAAGCTCTTCTTGACTTTATAGAAGAAAATCAATTTGGATATAAATATAACTATATAGCGCCAGAATCGGCATTTCCATTAATTAACAATAATTATAATGCCACTGAGAATTTAAATGACTATGATTTTACAATTGCACGTGGTTTTGAAGTTGATGATGGAAACAAGAGTTTTTATATAAAAAAACTTAATAACGCCATCAGTAGCGGCAAGCCAATTTTATTTTTAAACCCAGATAGAGAGAGAAAGAATTTTGAAGTATTTGGCTTTAATGATATTTGCTCAAAAAACTGCGAAAATGTTTTTTGCTTTGGCAAACCTTATAAAGAAATCTATAAATACGCTTGTAAAAAATATAATATTAAAGACAAAAAAAGGATTCTTGCCATTGGCGATAAATTAATAACAGATGTGCTTGGTGCTTATAATTCCGATATGGATTGTGCCTTTATAGTTAATGGTTCAACTAAAGAAAAAATATGCACTATTGATATTGATGAAGCCTATAACAGAATACTGATTATATGCGAAAAAGAAGGATTACCTATTCCTAAATATATATTGGATAATTTGATTGTTGATTAAAATAACTAAGACTTCGTTTTTAAAATAGTTGACTTCTTACATAAATATTTTTTACAAAAAATTTAAAATTTATTGATATTGCTAATTAATCTTTCCCAATTACCTTCACCACCGTCCGAAATCTTTCCCTCCGCCTTCACCACCGTCCGAAATCTTTCCCCTCCTTGAGGGCGAAGTGCGAAGCCGAGCCGATGACTGCTTGCAGGCAATCGGCAGCCTGTCGTTCGGCGAAGCTCTGACGAAGTCAAATGTCCGAAGGACAAAGGGGAGCTATTTGCAATCAAACGAAAAGCTTTTAAGTGCATAATTGCCAAAAACTCATAAATAAATAATGTCCAAGTCCAAACACATCTGAGACAATTTTATCTCACATTCTCGTGGTGTTGGGTCTCCGAACCCAACACCTGATGCTATCTCAAACTTAAACCAAAAAATAAATTAAGATTTGATATTTTAGGTGTTGGGTTTGGAGAGTCAACACCACGAAGGGAAATAAAAACGCAAGCTATAACCCTAAGCCCTCGCCCTTATATGAAACAAGTATTCTTGCCTCGCTATTTATTTTTATTTCATGACCACCAGCGATATGATAATAGCAAGCTTACGCTTGCTATTTCATAAAGATTTACTGAATTGTTTATAGTATATTAAATTTGTGCAGTGCCATTAAATTGTAGTATAGATGAAACTTGTTGGATAACAAATCCCATCTATGCTATTGGCTTACAAGCTACTACTCATATAAGTAGAACTAACGTGACTTTGTGCAATTTTAATTATTTCCTTTCTCAATATCGCCTTTGGTGTTTGTGCAATATCTCCCTCAAACTTAACCCCAAAGACTTCCGACAACTTGCTTCTATAAAAAGCATTATTGCACACAAAGTAACTCTTATTGTCTTTAATGCTTATCACATTCAAAAACCAAACGTCCGACAATCCGTTCATTATGTCACAGACTTGGTCTTTTTTCTGAAATAATTTTTGTGCATCCCAAAGCGTTATTTGCCCTATAGTTTTTGGCAAGTGAGGTGCTTCGCAATCAGTCTTTGCATCATTTCTAATTGAACGAACTAAATCACCTTCAATCGCTTGCTGGCACTCTTGAAAATAGCTTTCACACCATCTTTCGTCTATCTTGCCAATTAGGCACAATTGTTTCATAGCTCTATGGTCACGATCGTGCGTTACGCTTGCCGTAAAATTCAACGTATTGTCAAGAATTGCAGCAACAAGGATTTTTACAACCTCTGGACGCATTTCGTCAAGTTTGCCAGCCTTTTCCCATTCTTCAAAAATGAGCGTTGCAGCACAGCCTATGAACTCTACTTTGCCTTTTTCTTTCAACTTATCTTGCCAAAAAACCTCAAAGCCAGTATGATGGTCAAAAACTTCAGAAATAACTCGTCCTTGAGCGATTGGGTCAAAGAATCGTGGATTTGAAACATCCATGATAATACATTCAGTACATCTTTCAATATCAACTTCTGATGGTGAATAAACTTTTCCGCCTAATGCTAGAATGCTTTTGCTAATACTGTAATTAAATGGAGCGGATGTTATCGCTATAGCAGGGATTCCCTGTAAGTTTAATAATTCAGTATAACCAATACAACAGGCATAGCCGTCAATATCTAGGTACGAACTCCCCGAAGTAATAAGTTTTAGTTTCTTTTCTGCATTCATTTTTGTACTCCTTTTGATTGTGCCTTACAAGTTGGAATGCAGGTATGCTTTTGAAGTATATCTTGTATTGTCCTTCTTGTTTCAACTTCGTAAGTATTTCTTACAACATAATCAGTATGCTGACCAATTATTGGTTTCCAGCCACGAGTCAATCTTGCCTCTGCCTTTTCTTTAGTTGATTTTCCATCGCCAATAATTTTCTCAACAGCCTTTTCCTTATCGCCCTCTAAAAAAATCTCTAACTTCAAATCTTCAGGCAACTTTTCTCGCAGTTGGTCAATTATAGCTTTATGCCCAATCAAAATTGGTGATTGACCTTGTTTTACTGCATCATAAATTTCTGACAATTTATAACCAAGTTTAAACTTCGTTCCATCGCCATCAATATACTCTCCAACAATATCACATTGCTCAACCTCTGCTAAACTTACAAAGTGATTTTCCGTTTCCTGTCCATCTCCCCTTGGTTTTCTTGAGGTATATTGCTTTATTAATCTTACACAGCTGTGCGTAATTGTCATTTCCTCAGCCATTGTGCTTTTTCCTGCTCCATGATCGCCTGAAATAATGATTATTCTTTCTCTAGTATCCATAATATATATCCTTTTTCATTAGTAAATAAAAATTTTAATTATTAAAAATAAGCAATGTTTTATAATATATTGCCCAAACTATCAATCCAATCTTTTGCCAACGACATATCTATCTTGTACTTTCCTTTATCTCCGTATCCCATGTGATGTTCGGTTGTTTTGCTTTTTTAAAATTTATTCTAATATAGGGAAATAAAAACGCAAGCTATAACCCTAAGCCCTCGCCCTCGTATGAAACAAGTATTCTTGCCTCGCTATTTATTTTTATTTCATGACCGCCAGTCTCTCTCAAAATAACTTCCGCTTTTGGAAAGAATATTAATTATAATATATTGATTTTTGTATTATTCTATATATCTTATATTTAAGTAATATTTATATATATTATGCATAAAAATTTATTTGTTTTTGATATAGAAACAATTCCGGATGTAGATGCTGTTAAGAACCTTACTGGTAGTGAAACAAAAGATAAAAATGAATTAAGAAAAGAGTTGGAACAATATCATGTGGAAGTGTCTGGTGGCAATCCATTTCCTAGACAGCCTTTTCATAAGGTGGTGGCTATTAGCTTTTTGGAAGCTGAAATTGAAAATTGTGTAGATGGGACTGAAATGTATCGCTTAAAGGATTTGAGAAGTGGTGGAACTGAAGGTTCGAGTGAAGAAGAAATTATTAAGGGCTATTTTGGCCATTTGTCTAAAAATCCTCCAAGATTTATAAGTTTTAATGGTAGAACATTTGATTTGCCGGTATTAAAATATAGGGCGATGAAATATGGAGTTTCTGCGCCGTGGTTATATAAAAGTGGTGATAAATGGAATAATTATAATCAAAGATATTCTCTTGATTGGCATTGTGATTTATTGGAACCTTTTTCTGATTTTGGAGCGTCAGCGAGGTGTAAAATGAATGAGATCTGTGCAATAATGGGGATACCGGGTAAGCTTGATGTGGATGGTTCGCAAGTTGTAGATTTATATGATAATAACCAAATTAAAGATATAAGAAATTATTGTGAAACAGATGTAGCGAATACATATTTATTATACTTAATCTTTCAAATGCATACGGGAAGTTTGAGTAAAGAAAATTTTATAAAATGCTGTATGGATTTAAAGGAATATTTGGAAAAATTTGAAGATAAAAAGCACTTTCAAGAATTTTTACGTGAATGGAAAAAAGTTGATACAAAAAATTTATTCTAGGAGAAAAATATGAGTGATGATAAAAAAGCCTTAACAGATTTTATGATTAAAAAAAATCTTGAAGCTAAGGGTGAGTGTGTAAAAGAAATATGCGAAATTGAGGATACTATTACGGATGCTCCTAGAAGTATAAAACAAGATACAGGAAAAGAAGATATAAGAGCAGCAAAAGCACTTGCAACAGCGAGAATGATATTAAATTTTTTAATTATCTTGCCGGTGCTGATAGCGGCGGTTTTGTTGATTGGTTTTATTTTGGTAAAATTTTTACCGTCTGTATTTTTGTTTATAAGAAAATTTGTATTTATTCTGCTTGTAGGCGGAGAGTAAGTATTTTAACTTTAAGTAGTTTTACTATAATTTAAGAGTTTTATTGATTTTAAAAAAAATTACAATAGACTTATTAAACAAGAAAAATATATTAACTATGACATATAAAGCTAGCGACTATAAAGGTGAAAGAATTGCAAAAGTTATTGCAAGAATTGGATATTGTTCAAGAAGAGAAGCTGAAAAACTGATAGCTGATGGATGTGTAAAAGTTAATGGAGTTATAATAACAAGTCCTGCTATTAATATAACAGATCAATCTATCAAGATTAATAATAAATTATTAAATAAGAGAGAGAAAACTAGACTATGGCTTTATAACAAACCTAAAGGAACTTCTGTGAGTACTGGAAAAGATGAGAAAGTTCCGACAATATTTAGTCTTTTACCAAAAAATATGCCAAGGGTTATTGCTGTCGGCAGATTAGATATTAATACGGAAGGTTTATTATTGCTCACAAATAATGGAGAACTATCTACATTCATTAGCAGCCCTAAAACTGCATGGACAAGGCATTATAGAGTTAGAGTGTTTGGCAAATTAAATAAAGAAAGGTTTGAAATTTTTGGAAAAGATGGAGTTGTAATTGAGGGTATGAGGTATAAGCCAATTAAAATTGTTGTTGAAAAGGAAAGTGAAAGGGCTAATTCATGGTTAAGAGTTTCAATTACAGAAGGAAAAAATAGAGAAATCAAGAATATAATGGCTGAACTAGGACTGCAGGTTACAAGATTAATTAGAACTGGTTTTGGTCCATTTCATTTGGGAAATCTAGAAACTGGAATGCTAAAAGAAGTTCCAATGAAAACATTAAAAGAAGTTATTGGAAATAATGTTAATCTAGATTAATTTACTATTAAAGCATAAAACTTTCGTTAATATTAATACCTTTGAAAATTTGATTTTGTCAGAACTTAGTTAATTAAATTATATACGTCAAATCTTATTCCAAAGAACCAGACCATATATACGTAATTTTTTAAATTAAAGAATATAATTTATAGAATAACTTCCATCATCATTTTTTATAATTTCTACATTCTTGCCGTTTAAATCTACTAATTTTGCCGTGCATCTACAAAAACCATTTATTGTGCACCTATTTTGTCCTGGAATTTTACCATTGCTCCCTTCTTTCCATGAAAAAATCTTTCCGCATGAAGATTTACAAAAAGAACAAACTTTTTTATCTTTTATTGGAATTTCCCATTCAAAATACTCAACACCCAATTCTTTCCAAGATGAATAGTTTAGAAACTGGCTAAACCTATTACTAATTAAATAATAAATAACCTTTTCGCTTTTCTTGTCTCTTTTCAAATTAAAATTTTTCTCTATTAGATAAAGCAAAGGCGATTTTCTTTTATACTTCACGCAATATTGATTTAATTTTGATGAAGAAATATTTCTGCCATTTAAGAATAATATGAAATAGTTAAATAAATCATATCTAAAAGCTTCTTTGTTTATACATATATAATATTTATGCAAATCAACAATTAAATGATCTACAAAATCAATAAATTCGCTCACATTTATAGAATAGCATTCCAATATTTTATAAATTAAACTACTATTAAGAGCAATTTTAATTGTATTTTTTCTTGTCTTTATAAAAAAGTACAACGAAATAGATAAAATAATTATCAAAAAAGAATAAAAAATTATGAGATTGCTTAGTATCGTTGCAGACATGTTTTTACCTTTTTGTTATTTAAGCTGCTATAAAATAAATACAACTTTTAATTTATTTTTCAAGTATTTATAAATTAATTTTAGGCGACAACATATCTCTTCATTTGAATTCCACTAAGCCACGTCATTTTGTTCCTAATTTGAAATTCCACCATAACTAATCACGTCATTACGATGTAGTCTTTCCTGTGAAGAATAAACGCCTAGAAATTTATTAAAGTAATATTTTCTTGCAAAATATTACTTTAACTTTTATAAAGATAAGAAATATCAATAAATAAAAATATGTTTTTCAATTATATAAAATCATTCTTCAATATACAAAACAACATCATAAATGTAGATTTTCTGTTAACAAGAAGTGTGCTGGCGTTTGTTGCTGCTTTTATAATTACATTTTGCATTTTGACATTTTTAATTTATATATTTAAAAAACATAAATTTTTTCAACCAATAAGAAATGATGGGCCAATATCTCATTTTATTAAGAAAAAAAATATTCCAACGCTTGGCGGATTAGCTTGTTGCATTGGTTTATTATTCTCAACACTAATGTTTTGCGACATGAATAATATATATGTTATAGCTGTATTAGTTATTTCAATATTATTTGGATTGATTGGGTTGGTAGATGATTTAACTAAAGTCATTTTCCGTAATACAAATGGATTTAAAGGAGCCACTAAAATTATATTGGAAACAAGTATTTGTGGTATAGCTTTATTGTGGCTGATACTCAACGATTCCACAATTACAAATGAGCACGAGGTATTTATACCGTTTATTCATTATATGCTATATATTGGAATTTTAATTATTCCTTTTCTCATATTTGTAATAATCGGATCAGCAAATGCTGTAAACTTAACAGATGGTCTAGATGGTTTGGCAATATTTCCAATAATTTTATGCGCTATAGCATTTTTAATAATTTCTGTTTCCAGCGCTTATGGTCCAGAGGCGAAACTTATAAAAACAATGAATTTTGATAATCCATCAGAATTAGCGGTTATGTGTGCGGCAGTTATAGGAACCGGCGTTGCTTTCTTAATATATAATCGATACCCAGCAAGAATTATTATGGGTGATATTGGAAGCTTGATGTATGGTGCATTTTTAGGCAGTGTGGCAGTTATTTTGAGATATGAGGTAGTTCTTGCAATAATTGGATTAGTTTTTGTATTAGAAGCATTGTCTGATATTATTCAAGTATCTGCTTGGAGACTTTTTGGCAAAAAAATATTTAAAATGGCGCCATTACACCATCATTTTGAACAAATAGGATGGAAAGAAAAAAAAGTGGTTTTAACCTTTTGGTGTTTTTCTTTAGTATGTTTTATTTTTGGATTTTTAGGAATAATCACATTATAATTCCATGAAGTCAGACAAAGATAAAGTAATAATTTATACAGACGGAGCCTGTTCTGGCAATCCGGGCAAAGGCGGTTGGGGGGCGATTTTAATTTATGGGGACAATAAAAAAGAAATAAGTGGCTACTCGGAGCTCACCACTAATAACAAGATGGAGCTGCAGGCGGTAATTGAAGCGTTGAGCTTATTAAAAAGAAAATGCAATGTTGAGCTTTGGACTGATAGCAATTATGTAAAAAATGGCATAACCGAATGGATTTACAACTGGAAAAAAAATAATTGGAAAAATTCCAAAAAAGAAATTGTAAAAAATCAAGAATTGTGGCAAAAATTAGATGAATTAAACAATTTTCATAATATAGAATGGAATTGGGTTAAGGGACATGGCGAAGACGAATTAAATAATAGAGTTGACAAATTAGCAAAAAATGAAATTTTAAAGAATAGTTAAATAAATAAGGAACAAATGATTAATATAAATTTTTATTGTGTGGAAGAGGATATAAATCAATTTTTATATTCCTTTTTAACAAAATTATTTGAAAGTCAAAAAAAGGTTATTATTTATTCGGAAAATCAAGAAAAAATAAATAAACTAGACGACATGCTTTGGATGATAAAAAAAACTGCGTTTTTGCCTCATTTAAAAACTGCAGATAAAGGCTGGGAGAAAACTCCTATATTAATATCGAATGAAAAAGAGAATAAAATTAATGCTAACTTTCTGCTAATCAGCAATTTTTTGGATAACGAGGAATTCTTGCAAAAATTTGAAAAAGTATTCTATATTTTTTCTCCAATAAATCAAAATCTAGTAGAAGAAGCAGAAAAAAATTGGCAGACATACTTGTCAAAAAAGTATAATCTTAGTTATTTTAGGAAAGATATTAACGGTAAATGGGTAGAGAGCAAGGAGTTTATAAAACCAAAAAAATCAACATTATTATAACATTTTATAAAGTTAATATGCAAAATTTATCAATTTATATTCATTATCCTTTTTGCAAATCAAAATGTCCTTACTGTGATTTTAATTCCTATTGTAATATTAAAGTTGACGAAGAAAAATTATTACAGGCCTATTTGAATGAGATTGAGCATTATGAAAAAGTCATTGCAAATAAAAATATTAATACAATATATTTTGGTGGCGGAACGCCGTCTTTAATGAGTGAGAAGCTATTGTCTAATATTTTTGAGAAAATCAATAAAGTTGGAAAAATTAATACAAATTGCGAAATAAGTTTAGAGGCTAACCCAAACAGCATTGCTTTTGACAAGTTAAAGAGTTTTAAAAATATTGGAATAAATAGATTATCTATTGGCGTGCAGTCGTTGAATAATAATGATTTAAAAAGACTTGGAAGAATACATGACAGACAAGACGCCTTGAATGCTATAAAATTAGCCCAAAAAATTTTTAATGATAAATACTCAATTGACTTAATTTATGCCAGGCCAAATCAAGCTGTTAATGATTGGAAAAAAGAATTAGATGAGGCTGTGGTGTTGTCGCCTTTTCATATTTCTTTGTATCAATTAATCGTAGAAAAAGGAACTGCATTTTACAAAAATAAAATTCAAACTCCAAATGACGATGTGAGTATTGACTTATATAATATCACTTATGAAGTTTTAGAAAAAAACAATATTAAATTTTACGAAATATCTAATTATGCAAAAAAAGGCTATGAATGCAAGCATAATTTGGTTTATTGGCAAAACGGCAATTGGCTGGGAATAGGTGCTGGAGCACATTCAAGATTGGATATTGGCGAAAAAAGATATGCTATAGAAAATATAAAAAATCCAGAAAAATGGGTGGAAAGTTGTTCGACTAAAAATTCTGGCAAGAGTAAAAAATATTCATTGTCTGATAGAGAAATAATAGAAGAGTTTGTTTTGATGGGTTTGAGGATAAGAAATGGAATAAATATAAAAAATTTGCAGAAAAATATAAAATGCGAAAGCTTTTATGACGTTTTAAGCCGAGAAAATATAGATTTTTTTGTAAAGGAAGGTTTTATTGTAGCGAATGACAATAGAATAAGAATTAATAAAAATAATTTTATTTTGTTAAATTCAATTATTGAGAAGGTTTTGTAATATTTTATAGACTTTAGTAAATACTAAAGTGGTTTCCTTTTATGAGTTGCTTCGCAGCTCCAATTTGTCAACGGAGTTGGTAAAAGGGGCTATTTTAAATTGTATAAAAACCTTAAAGCCTATTAATTCCATATAACACATCTAATTTAGATTTACTTTTTATTTTTGTAATTATACTATGGAGTTAGGTTTATATTATAAAAAAAATGTCTTTAACTTGTGGTATTGTAGGCTTACCAAATGTTGGAAAATCAACATTATTTAATGCTTTAACTCAGACTGCTAAAGCTGATGCTCAAAATTATCCGTTTTGCACTATTGAACCAAATATTGGAAGGGTGTGTGTAAATGATGAGAGATTGGAAAAGCTTGCACAGATAGCACATTCAAAGCAAATAGTTCCAACGCAAATTGAATTTTGTGATATAGCTGGTTTGGTTAGGGGGGCAAGTAAGGGGGAGGGACTTGGAAATCAGTTTTTGTCGCATATTAGGGAAGTTGATTGTATAGTAAATGTTGTTAGGTGTTTTGAGAATTTAAATATAACTCATACGGAAAATTCTATTGACCCAATTAGAGATTTGGATTTAATTGAAACAGAGTTAATTCTAGCTGATTTAGATAGTCTTGAAAAAAGACTTCCAAATCTTGAAAAAAAAGCAAAAAGTGGTGAAAAAGAGTTAAAAGAACAGGTTGAGTTGATTAAAAAAATTTTGCCAATTTTACAAGGTGGTGAGCCTGCGAGAGAATATAAGCCTACAAAAGATGAGGAAAAGCAATATAAAATGCTGCAGTTATTGACTTCAAAACCACAGTTTTTTGTTTGTAATGTTGGAGAGGAAGATATTTTAAGTGGAAATAATTTTACAAGAGCCGTTGAAGAATATGTGAGTAAAAGGGGTGGAATTTCTACAATAATTTCTGCAAAGGTTGAATCTGAAATTGCAGTTTTGGATAGCAAGGAAGAAAAAAAAGAATTTTTGGAAACTCTTGGATTGCAGGAAACTGGCCTTGATAAAATTATAAAAATGGCTTATAAGTTTCTTGGATTAATAACTTTTTTTACTGCTGGTGAAATGGAAAGCAAGGCTTGGACTGTTAAAAAAGGCAGTTTTGCTCCTCAATGCGCCGGTGCAATTCATACGGATTTTGAAAAGGGGTTTATAAGGGCGGAAACGATCTCTTATGATGATTATATTAAATATAACGGTGAAGATGGATGTAGAAATGCTGGTAAATTAAGGGTGGAAGGAAAGGATTATGTTGCACAGGACGGTGATATATTTCATTTTAGGTTTAATGTTTAGGGGTTTGTATGCAAGATTTATTTAGACTACTATATAATATTTTTATCCTTTTTATGAGAATGTTTACGGCAAGTATTAACCATATTTTAGAGCTTATAAAAAATTTATTTAATTAGGGTTATGTCTGGAATACATGAAGAGCATGAGAAAGCAAGAATTTCAAGCAGAAGATTGATAATAATATTTTCTGTGCAGATTTTTTTGTTTTTGATTTTAATTGCTCGGCTTTTTTATCTCCAAATTATTAGCCATGACAGGTATGTGAGCATGTCAGAAGATAATAGGATTAAAACTTTTGTCATTCCGCCATTGCGAGGCCATATTTTTGACAGAAATGAAATTCAACTCACAGAAAATAAGAAAAATTATAGAGTTCTTCTTTATAGGAATAAAAGCAATAATCTTGATGTTATTATAAAGTTGTCGGAAATACTTAATTTATCAAATGATGAATTTAATAAAGTTATGAGAAAGTTGGAAAGAAATAGGGAACAGCCGATTGTTTCCGTTCTTGATAATATTAATTGGGGCGATTTGGTAAAAATAGAAGCTAACTCTTATATGCTTAGTGGAATAATGATCGAAGATGGTTATATTAGATATTATCCGTATGCGACAACTTTTTCTCATATTATTGGTTATGTAAACAGTCCCATAAAAGAAGAAATTGATGCTGAAAAGAACGCTAAAGCCAAAGAACTTTTGTTCCATCCAGACTATAAACTTGGCAGAAATGGACTGGAGAAATTGTTTGATAAAGATATTATAGGCCAAACAGGATTTAAAAAGTTAGAAATGAATGCCTTATCTCTGCCTGTTAAAGAAATTAGTATTCAACCAAGTACTGAGGGTGAGGATATAAGATTAACTGTAGATTATAATTTGCAAAAGTTTGTAGAAGATAGAATGAAGGATATTCAAGGAGTTGTTATAGTTATGAATGTTAGAACCGGTGAAATTTTGTCTATGGTATCAACTCCATCGTTTGACGGTAATAAGTTTGTTGAGGGAATATCCAATGAATATTGGGATGAGTTAAATAATAATCCAGCTAAACCTTTGAATAATAAGGCTGTTAGTGCGATTTATCCGCCGGGATCAACTTTTAAATTAATAACCGCTATTTCCGCTATGGAAAATGGCTGGGATAAAGATAAAATAGTAGATTGTAAAGGACGGCTTGTTTTAAATAAAAATAGGACTTTGCATTGTTGGAAAAAGGAAGGGCACAGCAAATTAAACATGGTTCAAGCTATTAAGAATTCTTGTAATGTTTATTTTTCAAGAGTTGGTCTTTTTACCGGCATAGAGAATATTTATAAAACAGCAAAGGACTTTGGCATTGGCGAAAATTTTCAAATAGAATTGCTAAATAAAAGAACCGGAAATGTTCCAAACAAAGATTGGAAGAGAAGAATTTTCAATGATGTATGGGTAGCTGGAGATACCGTTAATGTTTCAATAGGGCAGGGGTTTTTGACTACTACTCCGCTGGAATTGGCTGTTATGGTGGCTAGAATTGCAAATGGCGGCTACAAAGTAGAGCCATATATAGTGCGAAATAGTCCTATTGCAGAAAGAAATGAAGAATTATTTTTGTCTACACCAATGGTTAAGTCAGAAACTATAGATACAGTTAAGAAGGCTATGTATGAGGTAGTAAATGAGCAAGGCGGAACTGCTTATTGGGCTAGAATTAGACAAAAGCATTTTGAGATGTCTGGAAAAACGGGAACAGCACAGGTTATTGCAAAGGAAAAATTGGAGCAGATGGAGGAAAATAATGAGATGGAGGAAAGATTTCAACACCACGGATTATTTGTAGCCTTTGCACCTTATAATGAGCCAAAATACGCCATTGCGGTTGTAATTGAGCATGGAAATAGCGGTTCTGGAGCTGCAGCTCCTGTGGCAAGAGATATATTATTATTTGCTCAAAAGAACAATATTGGTTTTGAAAAATAGAATAAATATTTTTTTGAATAAAACTTTAATTAGTAAAAATAAATGAAAATAGAAGATTCCGGTTTTATTATATTTATTAAAAAATTTGAAGAAAACTCCCTGCTTATAAAAATATTAAGTAAAGAAAACGGTGTAATATCTGGATATGTCAAACATGTAAAACAAGACTTAAATCAATATCAAATTGGCAATTTAGTTAATTTTTCTTGGAGCGCAAAAACAATAAATCAACTTGGCACTTTGAGACTTGAGCTTGTAAGGTCTTTTTTATCATGTTTTATTTGCAATAGTTTTTATTTAAATCTTGTGGAAAACATAACATCTTTAATAAATGATTTAATTTACGAAAGATATTTAGAACAAAATTTATATAATAAAATAGGTTTAATTTTTGATTATATAGCTCAAAACAAGGAGAGATTATTAATTTTAAGAGAATATCTATATTTTGAAAACGTACTTTTAAACATACTCGGGACTGGAATTATATTTGATAATACCGTAAGTATAAATGAATTATATTATATATCGCCAAATACTGGATTAGCTGTATCAAAGACAAAAGGCGAACCTTACAAGAATAAGCTTTTATATTTTCCCGTAATATTTCAAAAAGAGAGCATTGAAGAAAAAGATATACAGCAGTGTTTTGATGTTATGAGTTTTTTCCTTAAAAGATATTTGAATGAAAATAATAATTCTCAAAAATATAAAAAATTTGTTTTAATGAGGGAAAGACTGTTATAAACTTAATAAAATTGCACTCATTGTGGTAGCTATAACTTTAGAAAGAATGGTAAATATAAAGGTTCTCAAAGATTTATATGCAAAGAATGTAATAAAGCATTTAGCGATAAAGTTAGAAAGTTTACATATGAAGATAAAGAAAAATTCTTACAGTATTATATGAATAATGTAGGAATTAGAAAAAGTGCTTTATTTATTAGTTGTTCTCCATCTTTAATTATAAGATGGATTAAAGAATTATCCAATAATATAAGACGAAATCTTGATAAAGCAAAAGATATATTAGAAAAGGATAATAATAAAAACAAAATATCAGATATAATAGAAACGGATGAGATTTATACTCGTGTAAAAAAAGGGCAAATAGCATCGCCATTTGGACTGCTTATCCTGGACGAAGAAATAAAATTATTGCATATACCATCGGAAAAGGAATAGAAGCAGCTATAAATATATACAATAAAGTCAAATTAATTACAACACATATAAAAAACTATATACAGATAGTAATAGTTGCTATGATGTAGCATTTAAATCAATTGGAATAAAACATCTTTTAGAAATAAGTATTGGAAAAACTAAGACACATGTGATTGAAGCTATAAATAACAGTATAAGAGATAATTTAGCTAGATTTAATAGAAAAACTAAAAGATATTCAAAAACATTTGAGATGTTAGATAATACTTTATTACTATATACTTATTATAAGGAATTTAATGAAAAGTTTTATGATAAAGTATTATGATAATATGAGGTGAACAATGCGCTCTGATTTGCCATTTTCAAATCCAATCTGTTTACCTGCTTCCATACCCTCTTGAATTCGACTGTCAAAACTTTCTCTTTGCAATGCTTCTACTATATCTGGAAATTCGTCTTTTAAATATTTTACAGTTATTCTGTCTTTTGATATTATGTTTTGGTTCTCACTCATAGTTTTTATTCCTACATTATTATTAAAATTATTAAGATTATTATTGAAGTTATTTAACTTCTTAAAGTCGTTGGCTGCCATTCTTGCTATAACTTCTTCAAAAGTTCCTAGCTCGTCTGCCATACCAACTGCGGTTGCTTTCATACCTATCATAACCCCGCCTTTTCCAAAGTCGTTCTTAATTAGCTCAGTAGGTAATCCACGATATTTGGATATTGAGGTTATAAATTCGGTTTCAATGACATCCAATTCCTGTCTTATTTCCGCCAAACCCTCGTCTGTTCTTGGGTCGGGGCGTTTGTTTTTGGCATTACTAGAGACAATCTCAAAGTTTTTATATCCGTCAATATTGGCCTGTTCTTGTATTGGAATCGTTGAAACAACCCCTATGCTACCAAGCAACGCAGACCTGTGGGCGATTATTTTTCAGTTGCACTTGCTAACCAATAGGCAGCGGAACAACAATTACGTCCAACATAGCTCCATATTGGTTTTTGTCCTGCAGTTCTTGCCCGGTGAATAATTTCAGCTACCTCTGCTGTTCCTAGTGCCACACCTACGGGACTATCAATGTTAAATAAAATTGACTTTTGTATTTACAAAAATCTGGAAAGATATTCTTTTCTACTGTGTGCGGTATCAACAGTCCTTTCTTTCTCTAATGACGCAATAAGAGTTCTCAAGGATAGACGTTTAGTTATCAATTGAGTTACTCTTTCCTGTAATGTTGATGATGCTACCGCAGTAGCTGATACTCGAGAGCTTTTTGGAGCAGGTAAGGAAGTGCTAATATAAACATCTCCATTTCTATCAAAATATATTTTATCACTATCGGAAGAGCAAGTAATATTATGTCTTGCGGCTAGTTGTAATGTCAGAGGAAATAAATCGCTTACGACAACATTATCAAAATTTCCTGATATCTTTTCTTCTTCGGGTCTTGAATCTGATGGTCTGCCGGACACAAAACTAATACGAAGGTTTCTTAGCTTATCTAGCGGCATAAGTTTTAGCCAAACTTCACCAAGAACTTCAGCGGAATATTGTCCATATTCATGATGTTCCATAAAATCTTGAGACAATCTATTCTTTGCTTTATTATTATATTCTACAAGTTCAACCCTGTCGGCTTCCACTATTTGAAGCGATGTGCCAAATGGATTTCCATGTCTTTCTTTGTATTTTCTAATTACAAATACATCTCCGCTTTCCAAACAAGACCTTAATATAAGCGCCTGCATTTCGG
>CAZBNS010000027.1:0-18456 GCA_964493475.1 uncultured Rhizobiaceae bacterium
ATGAAACTTTTTCTCTTATGGAAACAAAATTTCTTCTTTGTGGTGTTGGGTCTCCTCTTTGTGGTGTTGGGTCTCCGAACCCAACACCATAAAATACCAACACCGCAAAATATCAAATTTTAAATCTTAAAATAAGTTTGAGATAACATTAGGTGTTGGGTTCGGAGACCCAACACCACGAGAGAGGCAGCCTGTCGTTCGGCAAAGCTCTGACGAAGTCAAATGTCGCAACGCGACAAAGGGGAGCTCAATTACCTTATAACAATGGGAAACTAGCACCGCAAATATACTATAAATTGATAAAATACTGCAATGGCAAGTGCAAAAGTGTTTTATTGTCTATAATAGTATAAATAATTTCTTGAAAAAAATAATATAGGTAATAGAATTTAATTGTTATTAATTATTAAAAAGAATAAAAATATATGAAATCTATTAAGGAAATGCCTTTAAGTATAAAGTTAGCATATGTGCTAATTGTTATATTATTTTTAATGAATATTGCTAATTGCATTAAAATCAGAAAAATTGCAGCTTCAACTGGAGATAAAGCGATTGCTGCTTGGACTAGTAATAATGCTGAAGCTATTCTGAATTCTGTAAATCAATATGTTATGAAACAACAGGAACAGATGCAAAAACAACAACAGGCTCAGGCTGGTGAAAATATTAAAAAGTTTACAAAAGAATTGAGTGATACTAAAACTGCTGGAGTTTTAAATCCAAAAGGAACTATTGAATTGATAGAGTTCTTTGATTATAACTGTCATTATTGCCAAGTAGCTGCAAAAAATGTTGATGAATTGTTGAATACAAGAAAAGATGTTAGAGTTATTTTGAGAGCTATTCCTATTTTGGGCGAACCTTCTAATTATGCTACTCAAGTTGGAACTGCTGTTTTAATGATGGAACCGGCAAAATATCCTGTTTTCTATAAAGGATTAATGTCTGGATCAGCTAGAACTAAAGATGGTGTTGTAAAAGCTGTTGAAGCTGCTGGTTTAAAAATGGATAGAGTTGAAAAATTCTTAGAGAGAAACCAAGAGCAAATTAAAAGTGCTATAAATGCTAATATGGATTTGGCTAGACAAATTGGTATTAATGGAACTCCAGCTTTTATAGTTAATGGAGAGTTAATTCCTGGCGCTGTTGACGCAGCAACATTATCTAGCAAACTTGTTAAATAATTGTTGAAAATTAGAAAAAACAGCTAAGTATTTACTTAGCTGTTTTATAATATTTTAAAATATAAAGGAATACTATGTCTGATATTTTAGTTGATTCTATAAAAGATGATGAAATTTCTATGGATGTGGTTGACGACAGTGAAGTATTGGAGGTGGTTCAATATCCTAATCCAATATTGAGAAAAAAATCACTACCAGTTTCAAAAATAGATTCCGAGATTAAAAAGCTTGCTCATAGAATGCTTAAGACAATGTATACTACAAATGGCGTTGGTTTGGCTGCGCCTCAGATTGCTCAAAATTTGAATATGTTTGTAATTGATACTACAAAAGAACGTAATCCTATTGTTTTTATAAATCCAGAAATTATCTGGGTTTCCGATGAAAAAGAACTTAAGTTTGAGGGCTGCTTATCTGTTTTGCTGGGAGATGAATTTGGCGAAGCAAGCCGTGCCTCAGCTAAAGAAAAAAAATATGGTGTAGAGAGGAGTTTAGAGGTAAAAATCAGATATCAAGATTTAAGTGGAAAAAGTAATGAAATACATGCTGGTGCGCTTTTGGCGCATTGTATTCAACATGAAAATGACCATCTATATGGTGTATTGTATATTGATAAGGTGAAAATAGAGGATTCCGCTCTAAAAGAAATATTTGAAAGGCAAAAAGCAGAAAAAGAGGCCGGAGAAATTCTGCAAACAACTGTTCCTCAGCGACCAGTTAAAAAAGATATAACGGAAAAAGAGACTGGAGAAGGCTGATAAAACGATGATTCTAAATATAATTGAAGTTCCAGATAAATTGCTAAAACAAAAGTCAAAAAAAGTTGAAGTTATTGACGATAAAATTAAGGTTCTTGTTGATAATATGATTGATACTATGTATCAAAATCATGGAGTTGGACTGTCTGCAGTTCAAGTTGGCGAGCTTTTAAAAATTATTGTTGTAGATACTAGAGAAAATGAAAAAGATGCCAAAAATCCTATGATTTTTATTAATCCTGAAATTGTTTGGGTTTCTGAAGAAAAACAACTTATGCAGGAAGGCTGTTTGTCTGTGCCGGGACAAAATGCTGAAGTTATGAGAAATCTTGAGGTTGAGGTAAAATATCAAGATATGGGTATGATTGAAAAGACTTTGAGAGCTAGCGGCTTTTTAGCACATTGTTTGCAGCATGAAATAGATCATACTAATGGAATATTATATATAGATTATCTTTCAAAATTAAAAAGAGATAATATTATTAAAAAAGTAGAGAAACTTAGAAAATTTAAAAATGATTGATTATGTAAATAATACATTAGATTATTTAAAAAATACTGTAGAAAATATAAGATCGGGTTTTGTTGTTGTTAAAGATGTGGTTGTTTCAATAGGCCATATTATTGGAACTATTGCTGATATTCTTGGGTTTATAGGTCTTAGGGTTTTTATTCTTTTAATTACTACATCTTTTATAATATGGATATTGAATTTTGTTTCTCCGATTAGTAGGAGAACTAATTATTTTGTAGCTGTTGCTATAGTTTTGTGGATGGGAATAACGGCAAAAATGCCTTTGCAAATTGTTATATTAAAGTATATTATAATAATATTGTCGCCATTTATTCTTACCGCTGTAGTAAATTTTGTGATTAAGAATATTGGAGCGAGTTTAAAATTTATTCAAAGCAAAACATCAATTTTTTTGTCAAAAATAAGGTTTAAACTTAAAAAAGCAGTTTTTAAAGTTGAAAGAGGGGAAAAAATTGGAATATTGTTTGATTGCGATTTACCAAGTATTAGCGAGATTAATATTATTAAAGGCAAAATAAAAGAGATGTTTTATGAGCCTATTGTTTATTGTGATGAGAAAATATCTTTGGCGGACAATAATGGCAAGATTATTTTTAATAATAATTTGAAAAGTGAGCAGTTTGTTAAATCGGCCAATGATAAAAGTGTGAAGCTTTTGTGGTTTTGGGGATCCTCATACAAAAATAACGGGCTCGTTGATAAAATTAGTAAATTAAAAAAAACTAGGCAAACTAAATTAATCATTGGAGATTCATATAATAGCCAAATTTTTAATTTTTTACAGTCCAAGTGGGGTTGGAAAGTGATTTATGGTTATAATTTAAAGAATTTTAAGAAAATTGATGATGTAAACGATATTATTAGCAATCAATGGTATAGCTTGACATTGGCCAATGATTTTGAGATACAAGATGGATATTTCTTGAAGAAAAAATTTGTTGGTGGAAATTTGCAATGCATTGTGAATGGATTTGGAACTATAAGCCAATTGGAATTTAAAAATGAAATTTTATTTTTTGATTGTTCGGTAAATTCAAGCGCTGATTTTTATAGAGATATTATGCATTTGAAAAATTTTATTATTGATAATAAATGTTATCCTAAGGCTATAGTTCTAGGCAAAATTATGGTTAAAGACAATTCTAATTATGCAGATGCGATTAAAGAATTTGACGAATGTATGAAGGAAAATTCTTTGTCAATTCCGATTTTTCAATGCCTTAATATAGACTATATAATTTTGAATGTAGATCATATTATTAACTATAATATGGGTAAGATTAATTTGATTTGATATACCTCTTATATATGCGGAACTTAGACATTCCAAGAGTTTAAGTAGTTTCCATTTATTCTTTAACATTTGACTTTGTCAGAGTTTCATTGAAAGGAAGCACTTTGCAATAAAAGGAAATATAACCCAAGTTAATAAATGACTATTGCTACTACGAACAAAACACAGAAAGTTATAAGCTAACAACTTAATTATTCGCATAATAATCTATTTATTTCCATGTTTAGTTTTAGACCAATAGAATGGATTTACAATCAAATAATAAAAAGCTCTAATGCCAGCCACATAATGTAAAACCCAATAAAATGGAAACAAAATAAAGTAAATAATGTTAAATTTTATTTTGTTTTTTATGATAATTATAATAAATGCCGAATAGGACATTGCTAATAAATAAAATATGTTAAAATAATTCATAAGAATTAATGTTCTAAAATTATTAATATCTGCCAATTTTTCTAAATTTAAAATAACTGTTGCCATTGAAATAAAAAAGAAAAATGACATCATAATAAATAAGTTAAATGTTAAAATGTCAAAACTTTTCATTTTTCTAATTGGCTTAAAGTTAAGTTTTGATTTTATACAAATTGGTTTTTTAAAAAACATATATTCGCAAAAAGTTTGCATAAAACCCTTTATCCATCTTGTTCTTTGTTTTATCCAAGCGTATAGAGTTATCGGACATTCTTCTTCGGTAATAGATTCCAAATATGATACTTTATACTCAGCTCTTGCAATTCTTACGCCTAACTCCGCATCTTCCGTAACATTAAAGCCATCCCATTTTCCAAGTTCCAACAACTTTTCTGTTTTGAAATGATTGCTTGTTCCTCCCAATGGAAAAAATGATCCAAATTTTTCTATTGTTTTAATTGTAAAATCAAACCACATTGAATATTCTATTGAAAAACAATAGGTCAAATAATTTCTATATTTATTGTAAAAATTCAAAGATGCTTGCAGGCAAACATATTTATCGTCTAATTCATTAAATTTTTGAATTGCTTTTTTAAGTTGATATTTTTCCGGCCTGTCTTCTGCGTCATAAATTGTTAAATATTCTCCTTTAATAAAATTTAGAGCATAATTGCAGCTAAGAGGTTTTGATTTTATTTTATAATCTGGAACTATGATTAAATGAAAATTAAATTTTTTTAATAGTTTTTTCCCAACATTTATTGTGTTTAAGTCATTTTCGTCAACTATAAACTTTATGTCTAATTTATCTTTTGGATAATCCAAATTATATATTGAATTTAATAAATTGTTTAAAACAAAATATTTTTCATCTCTTACTGGTAATAAAATCGTATAAATTGGCAATTGGTTATTCGGAGTTTGCAGTTTATCCTTTTTAAAATAATCGCCATAATTATATTGCTTAATATTATACAGAAATAAAAAAGATCTAATTATATTTGTGATTAAGTATAAAACATTAAGAAATATTAGCAGTCCAATTGTAAAACGTGATGATATTTTCGGTAAAAATGCAAAGATTAAAACTACTAAAAATATAAACGAAAAGTAGCACCGCCTTTTAAGTTTACAAAAGTTTAACATAAGATTTTCCTGCTAGGGTTGTTTATATTCTCTAAAGATTATTGAAAAAATCAACAAAAATGTCATTGTAATTAAAAAAAAATTCCATAAAATCATAAAAAATAATGGTTGAATAATGACGATTTTGGAGCTATTAAATAGTGAATTGGTTAAAATTTTTGAAAAATTAGCTTTTGATAAAAAATATGCTTTTTTTCAATATTCCGACAGACCAGATTTAAGTGATTTTCAAACAAACTGCGCTATGCCGCTATGTAAAATTTTTAAGAAAAATCCTATTGAAATAGCAAATTTAATTATTCCAGAGTTGCAAAAAACAAATTTATTTAAGGATGTGTCTGTTGCTGGTGCTGGTTTTATAAATGTTATTTTAAATGATGAAATTTTATTTAATGTTTTAAATGAAACCTACAAAGATGAAAAATGCGGGTTTACAAACAATAATAAACAAAAAATTGTAGTTATAGATTCCGGCGGATATAATATTGCAAAAGAATTGCATGTGGGGCATTTAAGAACCACAATTATTGGCGAAAGCATTAGAAGAATTTATAAATTTGCCGGTGATAAAGTTATTAGTGATGTTCATTTGGGTGATTGGGGAACCAATATGGGTATGGTGATTGAGGGATTAAAATTAAAGTATCCAAACACTGAATGTTTTAAAGAAAATTTTAATAAAAATACCATAGATGATTTAAAATTAAATCCTCAAGATTTAATGGAAGTTTATAGGCTTGCAAATGCAAAAGCCAAAGAAGATGAAAAATTTATGGAGCAAGTAAGGCAATCAACAAAAAAATTGCAAGATGGTTATACGCCATATAGAGTTTTGTGGAAATATTTTACAAAAATATCAATTGATGACGCAAAGGATTTGTGTAGGATACTTGATGCTGGCTTTGAGTTGTGGAATGGGGAAAGCAATGTCCACGACTTAATGAAACAAATGATTACTGATTTAGAAAAAAAAGGAATAATAACAATATCCGAAGGCGCAAAAATAGTTGATTTAAGTGATAAAAATTTACCACCTGCATTAATTGAAAAAAGCGACGGTGCGGTAATGTATGCAAGCAGCGATTTAGCAACAATACTCGATAGAAAACAACAATTTAATCCAGATTTAATGATTTATGTAGTTGATTTTAGACAAAGCTTGCATTTTAAACAAGTTTTTGAAGTTGCGAAAATAGCTGGATTTTTGGACGAAACTCATATTGCAGAACATTGTCCGTTTGGAACTATGAATGGCAAAGATGGAAAACCATTTAAAACAAGAAGCGGCGATACTATAAAATTAAGAGATTTAATAGATGAAATGATTGAAATAATATCAAAAAAATCAGCAATTCAAGACAAAGAAACCATTGAAAAAATCGCTGTTGCTTGTTTAAAATTTGCAGATTTAATTAATTACAGAGAAACCAGTTATATTTTTGATATGGAACAATTTACAAACTTTGAGGGAAAAACGGGAGCGTATATTTTATATAGTTTGGTAAGGATTAATTCAATTTTGGCTGCTTACGCTGGATGTGATTGCAAAATTACAGAAATTAGAACGAAAGAAGAAAAAGACTTATTGCTAGAACTAACTAGATTTAGTCAAGTTTTTGAAGCTTCTTATGACAAAAAAGCACCAAATTTCTTAGCTGAATATGTTTATACATTATCAAAAAAATTTAGCAGTTTTTACGCTGCTTGCCCTGTTAATAATGAAAAAGATGAGAATTATAAAAAATCAAAAATTTCTTTATTAAATTTAACCAAAAAATATATTGAGACTGGATTAAATTTACTTGGAATTAATACTGTTAAAAAAATGTGAAGTATTCCATTTCTCAACCACGTTGACAAAGGGTAGCTGCAGAACAACTTGCAAAAAGAGTATTGATTGTAGATATTTAGATAACTAGCACCGGTAAAGCTATAATGATTATAATCTTAAATTAATATGGGAACGGACTGCTCCGTTCCGATATTAGAATAAGTTTCATTCTTTATGCCAAACAACCCTAGCTCGTTGTTTAACGAATTACAACTACTTCATCTATACTATTATTCGTCATTTTTTAGTTGTCAAGAAATATTTTATTATTTTGAGGTATTTTTATAAAAATGCAACTTATTATAGATTTTTATCTAGCAAAAATTGTTTCAATAAATATAAATTTAAGGTCGTCATACTTCCAAAATTAACCAATGGGCAATCCAATAAATTTTGAACATTTCTGCTGCTAAAATCGATGGCTTTTATTATGGCCGTTTCATGACTATCTTTTATATTTTTTTTATTTTCTCGAATATAATTTATTATTTCGTCCGAGGTTAAAGAAACTTCAGAAATTCCGCATATGCAAGAACTATGTCCTGTGTCATAAATGCCTAATATGTTATAATTATCAATATATTTTGACAGCTTAGTTTCTTCCTCTGCTTCTCTTTTTACACAATCAAATATTGTTTTGTCTTCTTGCTCCATGAATCCACCAATGAATTTCCATCGTTGAATATTGTCTGTGAGTTGCAAATCACTTGTTATAAGAAATTTATTGTCGGCTGTTTTTATAATAATAGAACAAACTAAATGGTTTGATTTGTAATCTCCTTTATTTGTTGTTTGCCATTCTGGTTTTCTTGTAGCCAATGTATAACTATATTTTGTGTAATCAAAGTAAATAGTATTTTCTTTGAAATTAACTAGCTCAACTAAATTGCCATCATAACTATTATTATTTTTTTCAACAGCTTTTTTCCAACAATGTTCTATAAAATCAAAACCTTCTTGTGAAATATTTTTCTTTTTTGGTGAGTAAATTAATTTTATTTCATTACAATTAATGCTGCCTTTGAAGTGTATATTGTAAAGATTATTGTTGTAAAAAAATTGCATATAATATCCATTTGTTAATATTAAATAATTTATTTGAATGTATCTTTAATATGATAATTAAATTCCGCACCAAATACCAATATCATAGTCATTATATTAAAGAAAAATAATGTTATAATTATTCCTGCTAAGCTTCCGTATACTACTTGAAATTGCGCCATTTTTACTAGATAAAATGTAAGGGCTTTTAACGAAATAGACCAGCCAACAACTGTTAATAACGATCCCCATATAATATCTTTTAGTCTGTTGATTTTTGATGGTATTATGTAGTGAATTGATATTATAAATAAAAGCATGAAAAAATTAACCAGAATTGGTTTCAAGACTGTTAAAATGTTAACTTGGTTATAATTTATTGGTATAATTTCATTTATAAAAAATAATATTTTTGGAAAAATTATTGTGAAAAATATGGCTGATATGATCAAAATTGTCATTAATAAAAATTTAATAATACTGCCAAGTCTTCCCAATAAATATGATTTTTCGCTTTTTATTCTATAAGCTTTGTCTAGTATTCCTTTTAAGCCTTGGACTAATGACGAAGCGCTCCAAATTAATGTTAATGTTGCTATTGATATAATGCTTGTTTTTGCTCCGTTGATAACACTATTTATAACTGGTAAAAGTGTATCTGTTATATCGCTTGGCAAGCTGTTTTTGAGAATATAAACTAATTCAATACCTATTTGTGTTTGTCCTAAATAACCGATTAAAATTGTAAAAAAAATCATGAATGGAAATATTGCAAATAGAATTGTAAAAGCAAGAAAGCCTGCGTTTTCTGTGCCTCCATGTAAGTTAAATGTAAAAACACTTTTATATATTATAGTCCATAATTTTTTGAAAAATCGTTTGGTTTTTGTAATAAAAATTTTTTCTTTATGTTTATTAAATATCATAAACTTTCTTGTTCTGCTATGTTATTAGTATTTTTATCTAAAATATACTCATAAACAATAGAGGCTTCTATTATTCTTTGAACATAGTTTCTTGTTTCTGAATATCCTATTGATTCTAACCAATTTACAACATCTTTTATATCTGTCATGTCCCTTGGATCACCATAATCTCTAATCCATCTGTTAACTGGTGATGGCCCTGCGTTGTAAGAAGCTATTGCTAAAATCTGTGAGCCTTGAAATTGTTTTATTAGTGAATTTATATAATGGGAACCAAGCAAAATATTGTATGATGGATTGGTTTGCAAGGCTTTAAAATTATACTTTAAATTCATTTCTCTTGCAACTTGTTTTGCTGTTTCTGGCATTAATTGCATAAATCCTGTTGCTCCAACTTGGCTTGTGGCTGATACATGAAATCCACTTTCTTGTTTAATTAAAGAATGTATTAAATGTGAATTTGGATTTTCAAGGTTTATGATATTTAAAATTGGAAAAAGATTATCAACAAAATATATATCTCTGTATGTTAGATTTTTTGCCATTTTAGTAATTAGTTCTTCGTCGCCAGTATTTTTAATAACCTCAAAAATAACTGCTAATTCACCTTTTGCTTTTGTTGTGTTTATGGCTGTTGTAAATAAGTTATGATAATCTCTTTTGTTTCCGTTGCTTCTTGCTATTAAATAAGCAATTTTGACTATGTCATTATTAATAACACTATTTTCTTCTTTTTTTGTGAAAGATGGTTCTGGCGGCAATGGATTTATATTTATAAGTGATGGCATATCTAATAGCTCATTTTTTGCATGAAATGACAGTTGCCCATAAAAATATAATGGGTATTGAGAACCAATATCATACCATTTTATAGCCTCATCTTTATTGTTGTCAGCTTCCATTGCTCTGCCAGCCCAATATGCGCCTCTTGATTTGCTAATTGGATAGCTAACAGAATTATACATATTATAAAAATAGTAATAAGAGTCTTTTGGTTTGTTTAAATAAACTAACGCAACCCAACCGGCAAACCATTGTGCTTCAGCGTAGTCTACAGTTCCATATTTTAAGTTATTGTTTACTGATAAATAATAAGCTTTTTTGTAATTTTTTTCTTTTAAAAGTTCTCTTGCGTAATATTTTTGATATACCCACCATTTGTCTGGACGTTTTGTTTCTTTTTTAATATCTAATAATAATTTTAATGCTTCTTTTTTATCGCCATTTTTATGTAGATATATAAATCTTGTATATAATAATAATTCATTCTCCCTTAATTCCCTGGAAATAGACCTTAGAATATTATTGATATATTTTGGATTTTTATTAATTTCAATTATGGCGGAATATAAAGTTCTATTTGCTAAACTCAAATTATTCATTAAGAAATTTGCTTCAGAATAATTTTTGTTCCATAATAATGCCTCTATTTTTTCAACATAATTACTTTCTGTTAAATATTCAGAAAATAAATCTAGAAATATATCCATGTCCTCATTGCTAAATTCATATGAATAAAAAGTTTCAATTATATTCTGTTTAAATTGTTCGTTAATAATATTATTGTTGGCATTATATTTGTCTTGTAGAACTTTTATGGCTGTTCCTGTTTTAAATGGCCTTACTTTTTTGAAATATTCTTCAACGAATTGATATGGAATATTTTTACTCACGTAAATGCTTTCAGCTTTAATTTTTAAGTCGTTAATATTTGGCAAATAAGAGTGGGTTTCAATGAATAAGAGTAAATTGTTAAATTCCGTATCAGCACTTGATATGGTTATGTTGCTATATTTTTTCCACAAAACATAGTCTATTATGGCATCTTTTAAGTTTTCACTTTTAATGGAATCCGCCCAAGATAAAGCCTCAGCCCAATTTTTTTTGTCTAAAAGATCTTCTGTTTTGTTAAAAGTTTTTATATCTGCAGCGTTAAGTTCTAGCTTTATTCTTACGTCTTTATTGGTTTTAAAAAATAAGTTCTTGTTGCTGTCTTTGGTGTAGGACATTTCTGCAAAAGCAAGCGTATTACAGAATACGCAAAAAAGTATGACATATTTAATAAAAACTTGCATTTGCACCAAAATAATATAATACTTTAGAATAGATAAATTTTTTTAATAAAGCAATAACTTTATGTCTGATGATAAAATTGTGAAAGTTGGTTATTTTAATGTTGATAGCAAGAAAAATTCAATATTGGAGAATGCAAAATTTCAAGACAATAAGTTTGTTGAAGACTTGAATAAAATTGAAAATTTAACAGATGAAATAAAGCAAGATTTATCCAAAATAAGTGTTAAAAATAATGTGGTTGAATTTAAGAAAAAATAATTCTATCATATCGTCAAATAATTATATTTCTAATTATGGAAAAATCTTTATACAGCAAATATATTAAGTTATTAAATCAAGAAATGGTGAAAGCATTAGGCTGCACTGAGCCAAGCGCTGTTGCATTTGCTGGTGCCGAGGCTAGAGAAATTTTGGGCGAAATGCCGGAAAAAGTGATAATAAAATGCAGCCAGAATATAATAAAAAATGCAAAATGTGTTTCTATTCCTAATACTAACGGCATGATAGGCATTGATTCAGCTTGTCTGCTCGGTTGTATTGTGGGAAATTCTGGACTTGGTCTTGAACTTTTGAAAAATGTTAAAGAAAGCGATATTGAGAAGTTAAAAGAATTGAAAGAAAAGGGGATTTGCAAGGTTGAAAGTCTAAATTCCGGGGATAATTTGCATATAATATGCTATGTAGAGAGCGCTGCTCATAATGCTGAAGTTGAGATTTTATATTCACATTCCAATATTGTATCCGCAAAAAAAGATGGAAAAGTTATTATTGAAGATAGGCAAGACATAAGGTATGAATTGCTGGATCCAATATTTTTAAAGTTTGACGATATTTATGAGTTTACCCAAACATTTAAAATTAATGATTTAAAACCTCTATTGGATTCCGAAATTAGATATAATTTAGCTATAGCTAATGAAGGGCTAAAACATGACTATGGTGCAAATGTTGGAAAGACTATTTTAAAAAATGCGAACGGAGATATTAAAGAGATTGCAAAGGCGTATGCTGCTGCTGGATCGGACGCTAGAATGAGTGGGTGCAGCATGCCGGTTATAATTAGCTATGGAAGCGGAAATCAAGGAATTACTATATTATTATCAATTTATCAATACGCTAAGCATTTAAAAGTATCTGATGAAATTTTGTATAGAGCCTTGGTTTTTGGAAATTTACTTGCTTTATGGCAAAAAGCCAGAATAGGAACATTGTCGGCATTTTGTGGAGCTGTAAGTTCTGGAAGTGCTGCTGGTGCCGCTATTACTTATATGAGAAATGGTAGTAAAAAGCAAATTGCTGATACAGTAATTAATGCTTTAAATTCTGCTGGCGGTATAATATGCGATGGCGCAAAACCATCATGCGCTTTAAAAATTGCATTGTCTGTCGAATGCGGAATTACTGCATCTAATATGGCGTTGGATAATAATGTATTTAAAAGCGGTGAAGGATTAGTGAAAGACGATTTAGAAAAAACAGTAGAAGCTGTTTGTAAAATGGCTAAAGATGGTATGGAGCAAACAGATAAAGTTATTTTAGAATTAATGTTGGAATAGTTTAATTTTTATGAAAAAAGAAACAAAATCGGTTTTTGACTTTAAAGAAAGATTGCTTACTTTTTCCAAACTAAGTTTCGCAGAGGTTATAAGGAAGTTAAAAACAGATTTTGATACCGGTCTTGATAATGATGATGTGGAATATTGCCATGATAGATATGGCTATAATGAAGTGGAAATTGAAAAGAAAAACACTTGGTATAAAAGGCTCTACAATTCTTTTATAACTCCTTTTAATATTATATTATTTATAATTATAGGAATTTCTTTTTTTGCAGATTATTATTTTAAGCCGGAGGGAGAAAAGGATTTAACATCTGTTATTGTAATTTCTTTGATGGTATTTTTAAGCGGAATTTTGGATTTCATTCAAGATACAAAATCTGACAAGGCTAGCGAAAAGCTTAAAGCAATGATTAAAACTACAACGACTGTTTTAAGAAATAATGAAAAAATTGAGATTGCATTGAATGAAGTTGTTCCGGGAGATGTTGTCATTTTATCAGCCGGTTCAATTATTCCAGCGGATCTAAGAATTTTGCAAGCAAAAGATTTATTCGTATCGCAATCGTCTTTGACTGGCGAATCAGCGCCTGTTGAAAAATATGCGCAAGATATTTGTTTATTATCATCCGATAATCAAAAAAATTTAATTGCAGGCGATAATAAAACAAAGGAAGAAATTTTTTCACCAATTGAGCTTGATAATTTATGTTTTATGGGAACCAATGTTGTGAGCGGCAGTGGTATTGGCGTGGTTATATCAATTGGCGCTCAAACATATTTTGGAAATCTTGCGAAAAATATTTCCCATAAGAAAGTAGAAACAAACTTTGACAAAGGCGTAAAAGAGATTGGTTTTATGCTAATCAAGTTCGTTGTAATTATGGCAATTAGTGTATTTATAATAAATGGATTTTTCAAAGGAGATTGGGTTTTATCGCTTGTTTTTGCTTTATCTGTTGCTATTGGTTTAACTCCAGAAATGCTGCCGGTTATTATTACGACAAATCTTGCAAAAGGCGCTATTGCAATGTCAAGAAAGAAGACTATTGTTAAAAACTTAAGCTCCATTCAAAATTTTGGAGCTATGGATATTTTATGCACCGATAAAACTGGAACTTTGACAGAGGATAGAATTGAGCTTGAATATCATTTAAATGTTCATAGTGAAGAAGATGACAGAGTTTTCAAGCATGCTTATTTAAACAGCTATTATCAAACTGGACTAAAAAGCCTTATGGATACTGCGATCTTGAAGCACATGGACGAGCATACCTGCGATATAAAGTCAATAGAAACTTGTCTTAGAGAAGCTGTCAAGAGATATTATTTGATTGATGAAATTCCATTTGATTTTGTAAGAAAAAGAATGTCTGTGATTTTAAAAGACAATAATGGCAAAATTCAACTAATTACAAAAGGCGCAGTGGAAGCCATACTTGATATTTGTGGGTTTGTTGAATATAAAGGGAAAGTTGAAATATTAACAGATAATTTAAAACAAGAAGTTTTGAAGCGAATGGCCGAATATAATAATAAGGGAATGAGAGTAATCGGCGTAGCTCATAAAACTCGTTTTGATAAGGATATTGAGAAATTCTCAATAGCTGAGGAAAAAGAAATGGTATTTATTGGTTTTGTGGCGTTTTTGGATCCTCCAAAAAAAACTGCGAAAGCTGTTATTGAAAAACTTAAAGATTATGGTGTTAAAATAAAAGTTTTGACTGGCGATAATGATTTAGTTGCAAAATATGTATGTGAAAAAGTTGGGCTTGGCAGCTGCAATGTTTTAACAGGCAATGAAATTCAACACATGGACGATGAAAAACTGAAAAAATCTATTGAGAATTATGATGTTTTTGCAAAATTAATACCAGAGCAAAAAGCTAGAATTGTCAGTCTTTTAAGGGACAGAGGACATGTTGTTGGATTCATGGGCGACGGCATAAATGACGCTCCTGCAATGAAAAAATCTGATGTTGCAATTTCTGTTGATACCGCTGTTGACATAGCAAAAGAAAGCGCTGATATTATTTTACTTGAAAAAGATTTGCAAGTTTTAGCAAATGGCGTTATTGAAGGAAGAAAAATCTTTGGAAACATTGTAAAATATATTAAAATGACTACAAGCTCAAACTTTGGAAACATGCTAAGTATTCTCATTGCTTGTGCGTTTTTACCGTTTTTGCCAATGCTGCCATTACAAATATTGGTATTAAATTTATTTTATGATATTTCACAAACCGTTATTCCTTGGGACAATATGGATGATGAATATTTGCAAAAGCAGAAAAAATGGGATATTAAATCAATTACAAGATTTATGCTGTGGCTAGGCCCAATAAGTTCAATATTTGATATAGCCATGTTTATTATTTTATACTTTGTATTTGGTCTTAATAATCCCAATAATTCACATCAAGTCGCAATGTTCCGCACCGGATGGTTTGTTTTAAGCATAATAACACAAACCTTGATTATACATTTTGTAAGAACAGAAAAAATGCCGTTCATTGAAAGCATTGCAAGCAAGCCTATGATTTTAATGACAACAATGTTAATTTTAATAGGGCTTTCCATGCCTTTCACTCCATTGGGTGAATATATAAAAATGGTGCCGCTTCCTATGATGTATTTCGTTTGGCTGGCTGGGTTAATGTTTGGCTATGTGGTGGTTATAAGTTTTGTAAAGAAAATTTATAAAGATAAATATGAAAGTTGGTTGTAGTTATTCAAACTTCGTATGGTATTAGTTTAAAATAAATAAAAATATTGCTTCATAACACAATATAAAATTTGAATAACCATAAACACCTTCCAAAAATAATCTTTTATTATACTCCTTTAATATATGAATATATTAAACGACTTTCTAGACCGAAAATTAACCCCTTCACAATTAAAAGAAGAGGTTTTGAGAAATGATTTATCCTCTTTTATTCACAAGACATTTAATACAGTAAATCCAGGCGCAAAATATAGCCATAATTGGCACATAGATTTAATTGCTGAATACCTTAAAAGTGTCTTTGATGGAAGTACAAAAAGATTAATAATTAATATTCCGCCACGAAGCCTTAAATCTGTTTGTGTGAGTGTGGCTTTTCCTGCGTGGGTTTTGGGAAAAAAGCCAAATTCCAGAGTTATTGTTGCGAGTTATTCCGATGTTTTAAGTTTGAAACATTCAACAGATTGTAGATTAGTTGTTTCTTCAAGGTGGTTTCAAGATTTATTTCCCAATTTTCAACTAGCTGATGGACAAAATGAAAAACACAAATTTGCGACAACTCAAAATGGATATAGATTTGCAACATCAGTTGGCGGTAGTTTGACAGGGGAAGGCGGTGATATTTTAATTATTGATGATCCTCATAATCCACAACAGGTAATGAGTAAGAAATATAGAACTAAAACGCTTGAGTGGTTTAGCAATACTTTTATTTCAAGGCTAAATGATAAGAAAAACGGTGCGATTATAATTGTTATGCAGAGGCTGCACCCAAATGATTTAGTTGGCTATTTATTGAATAAAAAAGATAATGATTGGACTGTTTTAAATATACCAGCAATAGCTGAGAAGGATACACATTATTTAATTGGCAGTTTTGAAAAATTTAGACTGAAGGGAGACATTTTACACCCTGCAAGAGAAGGTTTGAATGAAATAGAGCAGATTAGAAAAGATATGGGATCTTATATATTTTCGGCTCAGTATCAACAGAAACCAGTTGTGGAAAAGGGAAATATAATAAGGGTGGAATGGATAAAGAGGTTTAAGTTAATTAAGTAGGACTATATATTATAATAAAGCAAATAACATCTGAACTATTAGAGATTAGGCAGAAAGAGCCGATTTTTTGTGTTTAAAATTTGTTTAATTTTGGTTGGTTCTGGTGTCTAAAACAATTTTATAGCCAAACTCAATCCTTCTTGAGTATTAATCATTATCGAATGATATTTTGAATTATCGGCTAACATTTTATTAAATAATCGCATTCCATTTTGCGCTTTTAATGTTATTCTTTCGCCCAAATAATCTTTATATACACTTCCGGATAAAAATGTGTTGTCAGCAACTATTAAACCACCTTTTTTGACTAGTTTTTCGGACAATTTTAAATATTCGGGATAATTTGATTTATCAGCGTCAATAAATACCATATCGCATTGAATTTGATCTGCAATCATTTTATTCAATTCGATATTAGCGTTGCCATTAATCAGATTAATATTTTTTCCTAGATTATTTTCTAATTTTTCAAAATTTTTTCTTGCGATATTGGAATTTTCCAATTCTTTTTCTATAGTCCAAATTTTGCCATCTTGTAGCAATGCTCTTGCGAACCATATTGTTGAATAACCATATAGCGTTCCTATTTCTATGATATTTTTTACATTAGCCAGCTTTATCAACAGTTGTAAAAATTTGCCCTCTTCGGAGTTTATTGTTATAGGTTTATTATCCAAAAGGCACTCATTCCTTATGTTTTTTAACAATGTATCTTCGGTAGCATAAAGCTCTCTAATATAAGAGAGCTCATCAGAACAATTCAAAAAATCATCACCTTTACGCAATGAATATCCCCATAAAGTGTAGTTGCAGTATAGATAAAACTGCCGAAACTGCTATTATTATTGATAAAAAGTCAAAAAATAACATAAGCAAGTTTTTTGTATTTTGTCCCATTTCGGCTTGCTCAATAATGTATTTAACATCAAAATTTAAGTGATATAAAATTATAACCACAAAAAACATTCCAAAAATAGCATTTATTGGAGAATAAAAGAACACTGGCAAATAGCCTACTGGATCGGAAATTATATAAAAAAATGATATTAAAAACCAAGTAAGTAAAGGTAAAAGAACAAGCCCAGAAATTCCGTGTCTTGATAGCGATATTGCTTTTTTGTCTTCATTTATCATAATTCTATCCTATAATATTATAAAAAGTGTAATAACCGTGAAAAAAATTGAAGCTAAAATAAAAAATGAATTATTTACTTTTACAGAGCTTTCGTTTTTTCTTCCAGAATAATGTGCAAATCTAAATCTTATTTCATTTAAAATATAGAAATATAGAAAAAATAACCAAACTAGCAATAAAAAAACATTAGTTAAATGGGAAAAAAGATTGCAGCCAAAGCATAAAATATCATAAGATGGAGTATTGATTGTGTAAGCCAAGTTTATAAAATACCAACTAATAATAATAAAACCAATATACGCTACAAAAACAGAAAGACTATACAACTTACAGTAAAATGGAGTAATTTGCTTTAATTTTAAAAATGGGTCATCTGAATAAGTTATCATAAACAATATAATAAGTAATATCTACTTAAAGATTATAAGTTAAAATTAATAATACAATAAAAATGTTTAGTTTTGCTTTGCTTTATAGCTAATTAAATTATTATTTATAATTATTTAAAATGGATTTATTAATAAACGTTCCTTGCCTGCCTTCGTCATACCAAAGTTAGATTTTCTTAGCGAATGAAATGAGCTTAGAAAATCTTCATTTGGTATCCAATAATTCTTGATTTGGTATTTAGTAATTTCTTTCTATGGATTCCGTATGAGGATTTTCCTTCGGCAAACTTCGGTTTATCGTTCGCTTTCGCTCACTGGTGATTGCAAATGCCTTGCTTCGCAAGTCGCTTGCATCCCCTAAACCTT
>CAZBNS010000028.1:0-18173 GCA_964493475.1 uncultured Rhizobiaceae bacterium
AGGTTGTTGATAGAATGAAGTGAGTTATAGCTCCCCTTTGTCAACTCCGTTGACAAAGGGGAGCCGCAAATACTAATTCAACAAAACCTTATATTCTCCCTCCATAATCTTATAATTATTATTTAATTTTCTAAAATTTTCAATCGTATCCTTATTTTTGAATATAGATTTTAAATTTTTCTCAAACTCATTAATATTTTTATTATTATACTCATTTAATTTATAATATTCTTTTTGTCCCATTTTCTTTGCGATTATTGAAATTTTATAATCATTCTTTATATCTGAAATATATAATTTTCCATTATCAGCAACTAAAATGATAAACTTATCGGCCTCATCTATTATTACATTTGGTTTGTCTCTAAATGGTGAAATTATAAGACCGATGCAGAATAATAAGACGCCAAAATATCGCCACTTTTGTTCCCACAGCATAAACCATAAAAATCCTAAAGTGGTTAAGGCTAAACTGGCAAGCGATTGTGATGGCAGCACAAAAACTGCATAAGGCAAATTCACAATATATTTTGAAATATTTAGAACTATATTTATAGAGCACCCAGCAGGAATTAATAAAAACTTTTCAAGATTAAATGGAAACAATAAAATAGCAAATGTGGCAAATGGCAATGTTATAAAGCTAACCAATGGTATGGCGACTATATTCGCAAATATGTTGTATGGAGTAAAATTATTGAAATAATAAACAACCAATGGAAAAACTGATATTGTTGCAATTATTGATGAAATAATAGTGATAAATACATAATAAAATGGCTTTAACCAATTATTAATCGTATATGTTTTTATTCCATGCTCCTGCAAAAATTTAAAACCGCAAACTAAACCAATTACTGCAAAGAAAGACAATGAAAATGCGGGGCTTAATACCAAATTTGGCTCAATAAATAAAATTAAAGTTGCAGCCAAGCATAAAAATCTCATAGTGTCAACCTCTCTATCAAGCAAAATCCCAATAAAGAATAATAAAGACATAATATAAGCTCTGTTTGCGGAAACTGGAAAGCCTGTAATGCTTAAATATAAAAATCCTATAATTATTGCAAATACAGCTGACATTTTTTTAATATCAAAATTCAAAGCCAAATATTCAAATTGAACTAAAATTCTTCTAACAACCCAAAATGCCAAACCCATAATAATAGCCATATTCAAACCAGAAATAGCAATTAAATGAACAAGTCCTGCATATGTTAAATCAGCATAGTCTTGACTTGAGATTTTTCCTCTAATACCAGTAATAAAAGATCCAACCAACGCTCCGCTTTCCTTGCCTATTACGGCTATAAACCTATTATTAATATTCTCCCTGACATTATACATCTTGTTTCTAAATTTTTCATACATACTGCTTGCCTCAACAGTTCTATAGTTTTCAATCACACCATTGTATGCTATACCGCCAATCTGCATGAAATAAAATTCTCTCTCAAGATTATAAGTCCCCGGAAAAGCTTGTTTTGGAACCGGAATTAGATTTGCTTTTACCTCAACATAATCACCAAACTTCAACAAGCTATCTTCATCATTTATATTAACTCTAAGATATTTTGGCAAATTATGCATAATACCATCAGCTGTAAAATATGGTGTTAAACTATTTCTAATCCTTTCGTCTTTTTCCAGCTTCTTTATTTTGTTAATCTTATCAACTTTTACAATAATTCGTTTTCTAGTTTCATTTTTTCTTTGATAGTAGGAAATATCATCAACTATTCCATAAATTTTAACATAACCCATCTTATATTTTACAGTTGGAGCTTCTAAAGATTTCACATAATAATAAGTCCTCACATACCCGACAAAAATTAATAAAACAGCATATAAAAATATAAGAAATCCCTTATTCTTTCTAAAAACTATAAACGAAGATATTGAAACTAAGACAAAAACTGCAAACACATAAATGTTAGCATATTCAAATCTAAAATAGGTAAAAATTCCCAAAGAAAAAAGAACAGGACACCACAAAATCCAATTATGATAATCATTGAAAAAGCACTCATCTATAAAATTATCTATTTTGTTTAAAATATTTTTCATATATTGTTTTTGTAATATTGGCTAGAGATTAAATAGTATAAAATAAAAATAAATAAAATTGTTTGACAGACAATAAAAATTAGTATACAATACCTTCAATTAATAAATTTTTATAGAAAATGGATTACACTGACAAAATAGATCCGCAATCATTATTACCATATATTTCATCAGAAATGAAGATTAGGAGCTCATATTTATGCACAAATTCCAAGCAAACAGCAGATAGACCACAAGATGGAGAAATGTGGAACATAAAAGATATCAAGAGAATCTTAAAGCAATTACCAGAGGATTCAACAGATGTTTTAATGTTATTCTATTTTTTATTAGATAAAGAAATGATAAAAGATAAAGAATTAACAAAAACAGTTAAAGAAAAGTTAAAAGCACTTAAATTACAAAATACACCAGTTATAAAACAATTCTACGAATACTTTAGTGGAAATATAACACAAAAATTATGGGATGGTGAGATTATGAGGTTTGAAAAATGCCAAGCCGGCTTAGATTTAATAGCAGAACTTGGATTGACGCCATCAACAACTCAAACTTTATCTGCAATTCCACAATCTCGTGTCCCAGTTTTTAATGCCACTTCAACAGGAGGATCTACAAGGATTGGAACTTCTTTTTGGGGACAAGAGACTACCTCGTCCAATGTTTCTACCGGAGTTAGCACTGTAGTTGTTCCTGCTGCAAAAGGCACAGTCATAGCAGCCTCGACAGCCCGCTCTTCCGCTATAAGACAGAATTCTAGCTCTGCTTCACTTGCAGTTTCAAAAGAGATGCAAGAACGTCAGACAACTTTACAACCAGCAGCAAGAACATTAAATGCTACAAGATTTAGTTCAACAAGACAGACACAATTAGAAATACAAAGTGTAAAGGATGCTAAAGAGTTGGTTAGACTATTAGAAAAAAATCGAAACAAGGAATTAGAAACATTGGAGGCTTTGTTAAATCTTGATATTCAATCTGCGAAGGCAGTAGTAGAACTCTTGAAAGAAACAGGGAATGTTGCAAGTAAAATACGATTAGATTCAAAAGCAAAACTTGCGCTTGGCATAATTCAAAATGAAGTTAAAGAGGGAAAATATAAATTTTTAACTTGGCCAAAATTTGGATGCGCAATAACATTTGATTCAAAAAAATTTAAACCAACTAGTGCGACAGAACAAGAGGTTGTGCAACCAGGACAAAAACAAAAAGCAGCAGCAGAAGAAAAGGAACAAGAAGAGCAGAGAAGGAGGGAGGTAGAAGAAAAACAAAAGAGAGAGGAAGAACAGAGGCAAGAAGAGAAACGAAAAATAGAAGAAACACAGAGAAAGACTGAAGAAGAAAAAAGAGCCTTGGAAGAAAAGGAAAAAAAAGAGATAGAAGAAACACAAAGAAGAGAAGAGGAACTGAAAAGAGCAGAGGAAGAAAGGAGAAAGACTGAAGAAAGAAGAGCTGCGGAAGAGCAGAAAGGTAAAGAACTCGAACAAGCCGCAAAACATCATAGAAATTTAACACAACAATTAGAACAGTTAGAAGAAGATGACAAGAAATTCAGACAAACTTTTATAAGTGTAATGGGCAGCGATACAGAAATCTTTTTAAAGTTCCTTTCTAATCCGAAATTAATTCAAAACTGTAAGGAATATGCTGAGCTAACATTAAAAGAACTAGAAGTACTTAAAGAACAAATAGAAGTAAGTCGGCAGAATGTTGAAAAAAGAGCTAAGGAAGCTAAACAACCTGTTGTTAGCGAAGAAAGCTTTGGAGAACCAAGTAAAATAACTCCAGAAAGTAGAGCAAGAGCACAAGTTGTGCCAGAAAAAATGCCACAATCAGAAGAGCAACTAAAACCTATAGCACAGTCGTCAGTAGAGAGAATGCCTGGGTCTAAATTAGAAAATACTACTACAATTCAACGGTCCCTACAATAATAAAGCTCATGCATTAATAAGCTTCCTTTGTCCTTCGGATATTTTCTCTATCCAAAGGACAAAGGGAAGCTACTTATAACTTTATAAAAAGCCATAAACTGCATAATTATTAAAAAAATTAAGTTATTCACTTGACAAAATATATTAAGTTTTGTATATAATATCCAGAAAAATAAATAAATCTTTTATTAATAATGTTATTAGAAACTTTTTTTAATCCAAAGTCGGTAGCAGTTGTTGGCGTTTCAGAAAATTCTGCAAAATTGGGAGCTTTAGTTTTTAAAAATTTACAAGATGCCAAATATGAAGGTAAATTGTATCCTGTAAATCCTAAAAATGCTGGACAAAATTTATATGGCGAAATTTGTATAGCTAGCGTTAGAGATATAAAGGAACCTGTTGATTTGGTTGTAATTGTAGTTCCAGCGAAGTTTGTTTCTGCGGCTATTGATGATTGTATTATAAATAAGACTAAAAATATTAGTATAATAACAGCTGGTTTTGGCGAGGTTGGAAATAAAGACTTGGAGTTGGAAATTGCTAAAAAATGCATTGATAATGGAATTAATTTATTAGGTCCAAACTGTTTAGGACACATCTCTACATTTAATAATTTAAATGCAAGTTTCGCTGACGGTTTTCCAGCAAAAGGCAATGTGGCTTTCATTTCACAATCTGGCGCTTATTGTTCTGCCATGCTCGATTGGGCTGAAAAAAAAGGAATTGGTTTTTCTCATTTCATTTCTATTGGCAATAAAGCTGTTATGGGTGAAAACAAACTACTTGACGCCTTAAAAGATGATAAAAATACATCGGCTTTTGTATTCTATCTTGAAAGCTTAAAAAATGGAAAAGAATTTTTGAAAGTCTTGAAAGAGGTTTCAAAAACTAAAGCGTGTGTTATAATGGAACCAGGCAAGTCAAAAAAAGCACAGGCTGCATCTTTATCGCATACTGGAAGCCTAGCCCCAAATTACAGAGTTTTGGAAATTGCCCTTCAAAGATCTGGCGCTATTCAAGCTAGAAATACAAGAGAAATGTTTGGTTTATTGGAAATTTTGCAGTATTCTCATCACAATAATTTTGATGGAAAAATTGCGGTTTTAACTAATGCTGGCGGAGTTGGAGTTTTGACAAGTGATTTATGTGAAGAAAATGGTCTAGACCAAAGTAGGCCAAGCGACGCAACAATTGTTAAATTAAAATCTGTTTTACCTCCAGAAGCTGCTTTTGGAAATCCTGTTGATGTAATTGGAGACGCAAAGGCTGATAGATATGAAGCAGCTTTGAGAATTCTTTGTGAAAGCGGTGAATATAAAAATATTTTAGTTCTTTTAACTCCACAAATGGGAACAGATGCAAAAGGCACAGCCGAAGCTATAGTTAAATTATATCCTCATTTTCCTCATGTAAATATTTTTACAGCATTTATTGGAGGAAGAAGAGTTCAACCAGGTGTTGATGTTCTGAATGCTAATCATATTATTAATTTTGACTATCCAACAGACGCAATAATTTTATTAGGACTATTAAAAGCACAAATGAAATTTAGAGGAGTGAGTTCGGTTGACTATAAAGAAAAAGAAGTTCCAGCAAATATCAAAAAAGCTATTAAAGAGGCAAAAGACCAGAATTTAGCATCATTACCACAAGAGATTGTCAATATGATTATGGATCACTACGGTATTGATTATCCAAAATCTGATAACTTCACAGATAAAACAAAAGCCCTTGAGTTCTGCAAAAAATTATTCCCTAAATCAGTTGTTTTAAAATTGTCAGCACCTGATGCACTTCACAAAACAGAAATGAAAGGAATTTACTTAAATGTTGATGATGAAACCAAATTCAATGAAGGATGGGATGGTCTATATGCGTCAATTAATAAATTTAGCTTAAAAGGAGCAAGCATTTTAATTCAAGAGATGATTTGCAAGGCAACTGAAACCATCATTGGCGTAAATTCTGACAAAAATTTTGGCAGAGTAATGGTATTTGGAACCGGCGGCATTTACACCGAAATTATGAAAGATACAACATTGAGAATTTTACCAGCAGATGACTTTGACGATATGATAAAAGAAACAAAAATTGGCGCAATCTTAAACGGCGTAAGAGGCGAAGAAGCAAAAGCTGTAAAACCATTAGCTAAAACTCTTGCTAAAATTCAACAGATTGTTCTTGAAATTCCGGAAATTACAGCGATTGACGCTAATCCAGCTTTAATTACAAAGGATAGAGCAGTTGTTGTGGATTTTAAGATGCTATTAAAATAATTGTAATTATTATAGTAATTTCTGCAGAAATGGACTCAAATCTCGCCTTGTGGTGTTGGGTTTGGAGACTCAATACCACAAAGAGTAGTTGGGCAGCCAGTTATTTAATGATGAATACAAAATAGAAAAACAAACAGCGAAAGAGAATAAAACAGGAATTTGAAGCAGATGGTTTAAAAAACTAGAAATACCGAGGAAAAAATAAAATTTCTAATTGTGATTATTTTGACAGTTAGAATAATGTAATTAGTTTTGATTGTATATTTAATAATTTTTATAAAAATGGTTGCAGAAAAAGAAGTTAATCAATTCAAGGATTCGGTAAAACAAAGTTTTGCTGAAAGAGAACTAGAAAGAAAAGCTAATTCAAAAGGTATTGGCTCAAGAGGTGGTGATTTTGACAGTGGTTTAGTTGGTTTTGGATTAAGCAAAGTTGAACTAATTAAGCTGTCTAGAACTTCTAAAACTATACTTTGTGAAGGTGGCTCTGAAGGAGATTTGGGTTGATTCACAAATTAACTAATTTATATACACCTAAAAATTTTATTAAGTATTATAATAAATTTTTAGGTGTTGATTTTTATTGTAAAAACACAAAAACAATATTTGTTTCAAGTGATGTAAGAAATCATCCAATTAATATTGATTTTTATTATCCAATTATTGTTAGTGATTTTTGTGGTAAAATTATATTCTCAATTAGTCCAAAATATTTTGATGATATATCAAAATTATGTAATGATGAACTTGATTTTGAGAATATTCAATTGATTTTGCATGAATATTTTTCAAAGAAGCAAATAAATTTTGAAATAAAAACTATGAATAGGATGGCAAAATTTTCTGATACAAAAACAGTTAGTAAAGCAGTATTATTAAAAAATAATATGAAACAGTATTTCTTAGATAGCTTTAGTAGCGATATAAATTTAGAAGAAAAATTAAATAAATGGGAGAAAGTCAAAAAAAACATTAAAGATACATGCTATTTTTGTTTTTTACAAAAAGGTAAAATTTTGTCAACATCGTTTGTATCTGATATTATTTACGGAACTGGAAATATCGTTGTTTTTACAAAAAAAGAACACAGATTAAATGGTTATGCTAGGGAATGCTTAATAAAATGTATAAACTGGTGCTTTTCTAATAATATATTGCCGATTTATTTTGTTGATACAGAAAATAAAGGTTCTATAAAATTAGCGCAATCTCTTGAATTTAAAAATATGTCAAAAGAAATTGTAGTATTAATAAAAAACAATTAAATGTTATGAAAAATCGTTTTAAGAAATTTACTGCAAATGAAAAACCTTTTATATTTGATGGAAAATATTTAAGAATTTTTCAAAAAGAAAAAATAAAAGACTTAAAAAATATTGATATTAGTGAACAAAATAATCAAAAATATGAAAGTCCGAGATCTGATTATTTAAGAACAGTCTGCATCGTTATGAATAATAGTTGTAATTTATGTTGCGGGTATTGCTATGCAAATAAAGGTGTCTATGATAAACCAAATGAGCAAATTAAATTTGCTGATATTAAAAAAACAATTAATTTGATTTTGGTTGAAATTAGAAAAAATAAAGGAAGAAGTATTTCTATTGGCTTCTTTGGCGGTGAACCATTATTAAGTTTTGAATTAATAAAAAAAGTAGTTTCTTTTGTTGAGAAAATAAGAGGTACTATATTAGCTAATTATGCAATAACAACTAACGGAACATTGATTAATGAAAATATAGCCAACTTCTTTAAAGTACATCATTTTTCAATTACTATTAGTATAGATGGTGATAAAGAAAAACATAATTTTTTTAGAAAATATAAAAATGGATTTGGTAGTTATGATGATGTTAAAAAAGCTATACATTTAATTGATCAAAAAACAAATATTTTAACTGCTAGAATTACAATTACTAATAATAATCCAAAAATAGATTCTTATATTGATAGTATATTGGCATTAGGAATTAAAAAAATAACTTTTGCAACAGATTTTAAAATATCAGATAATGCATTCCTAGATTTTGAAAAATCATTAGTTTTAATGGTAGATAAATACTGCAAAGATATAAAAAATGGAAATATGTATGATATAACAAATATTTCAAGAATTGTCAGTGCTATAGTTTTTGGACAAAAATATGTTTCACATTGCAATGCTGGTATTTCGTATGTAACATTATCAGCAGATGGTAAATATTATAGATGTCCAAGATTTATAGGTAAAGAAGAATTTTCTTTTAATAATAAAAATGTAATAATTTCTAAGAAAAATAGAGAAAATATTAGAAAGGAAAATAAAGTAGCAAAAAGAAAAGATGGATGTAACGAATGCTCTTATGTTAATTTATGTGGTGGAGTATGCAAATACCATATCTTTATGTCAGAATTAAATAAAATTGATGGAATATCTAAAGAATGCTTACAAAGAAAAGTATTGTTTGAAAAAACATTGGAATTGATTTGTAAATTAAATGAAGAGGAAAGAAGACAATATTTATTGTTTTTAAGTAGTTTGTGGGATCGTAAATAATAAAAGCAAGAGTAATAAAAAATCTAAACAACCCAAATAATCCAAGCAACAGACAACCGATTAAGCGAAGACCAAACGATCTCTATAAACTCTATGAAAAAGAAACTATAAACTATAAACCAAGAACAATATGCCTCCCTGTGGCGTTGGGTCTCTGAATATTATCTCAAGCTTATTTTAAGAAATTTGAGTTTTGATATTCTAAGGTGTTGGGTTTGGAGACCTAACACCATGTGCGGTTTTTCACAAACAAAAGCTGTAAATTATTTGTGCGGGAGGTCTTAGCTATAGGTTATTTAAACCACTTTTTAAAAAATCCGCCATTGTTTGTTGTAAATAATGATAAGTTTTGATCTGTGTTTGGAAAAATTTTTGTTATGACTGACACTTTTTAATTTAGTAATTTGCAAACTAAACAAATAGTATACGATACTTTTGAAAATACAATCATTTTAATAAAATATGGATAACCGGCGTTTGTTATTTATGAATATTATACACTAAAATTTATCAAATGCTCGAAACGCTTATTTATTTTTTTCCAAACATATTCCCAATGAATTGCTATAGCAGGGAAAAGAAACAAAAATTGGCACAATCTTAAACGGCGTAAGAGGCGAAGAAGCAAAAGCTGTAAAACCATTAGCTAAAACTCTTGCTAAAATTCAACAGATTGTTCTTGAAATTCCGGAAATTACAGCGATTGACGCTAATCCAGCTTTAATTACAAAGGATAGAGCAGTTGTTGTGGATTTTAAGATGTTGTTGAAGTAAACACACATTGATAGGACTTTCAACGAATATATAAGGAATAACTTTATCGTCTTTTAGACTATAGCGTTAACTTATTCCTTCTCTCTTCTAAATTCACTATCAATCTAATACTTATTAATTTTTAGGTATTTGATAATATAGTTTATACTTGTTATTTGACAAGCTATTAATTAAATAGTAGATATATAGTTATCAATAACACTATAATTGCTAAGAGTTATTAATTTTCAATTTCATCGCCTCTTCCTCCCCTTCCTCAATCGCAACTTCCACAGCTTTTTTAGCGAGTTCAAGCAATTGCAAAGATTTTTCCCTATTAGCGAATGATTGTTGGATTTTGGAAGAGAGGGATTGTTGGATTGATTGAGGAAATAGCGGAATATCAAAATTTAAAATATCATTATTAGTTATAACAGGATAAGAAGTTCCCGTATTAAACCTCAAAGAAAAATCCAGCATCAAAGAAGTTCTCAAAAACACAAACAAAGTTTCCTTATTCACAACAGAATTTTTCTTTTCATGCAAAACACTAAAAGCCCCACTTCCAACATATCCATCCTTATTAACAATAGCAATCGCTCCCCTATATGGTCTAACTTGGGAGACTACAACATCTCCCTCACTCAAAACAAACTTTGCATTTGCAGGCAACTCGGCACCAACAACTTCATTACATGTTATAATTCCATCAGAAACATTCACATCACCAATTTCAACATAATTATATTTTTTATTGCTTTCAATTTTAAATGATTGCTTCACATTATCAAAAACATTACATAAAACATCACAACCGCCCTTATAACCCCTCAACTTCTCAATAACAGCCTCATATTTAGGTTGGAAATACTCAGCATCAAAACGCTCTGCAGCCTCCACCTCCGACAAATTTTTTATAAAACACTTTTTATTTTGTGGTATATAATCTTTCAAACCAAGTTCTTGCAATAGTTCATCTTCTGCTTGCTTGTATAAGGTATCGGCAGACTGTCTCATACTTTCCGCTTTTATTATTATTTTCTCAATAGAATTCTGAAAACTATTAGAAAAAATTGGGATAAGAATTTTTCTAAAGTTTTCCTTACTTATTAAACTTCTCGCTGTTCCTTTAAAATATTTTCTAAAATATTTTTGAACTTTATCATTATTAAAAAAGGCAGATATAAAAAATGGATTTATTTTATTTACTCTTATTCTAATAACATTATCGCTATAAGCAGATCCAACAAAATTATTCGTTGTTATGGAATTATGCCCAACACCTTCACCAACTCTAGTAAAAAGCAAATCTCCATATTTTAAATAATCTAATTCATCGTTTGTATAAGAGAAATTGTCATTTATTAGTATATTATATATGTTTTGTGTTTTAATAAATTTATTACCATTTGTCGTTTGTTTTAAATTTTTTCCAGAATTAAATTTTTCAATAATATTAACAAAATTTATATTCTTTATTTTCTTAATTTTTGACTCAATACCGCTGTTATATAAATAATAACATTCAGCATCAATTCTAAAATCTGAATTTTGTTTTACTTCGTTTAAGTTAACTATTGAGTATTGCATATTAAACCTTATTTAAAAATATGATCTGTTATAAACCAAATAATAATACCAATAAAAATACCACCAACAATACCGTATTTTATGGTTTCATCTATTCTCATTTTTCGCTCCATATCCTCGTTACATGCATTAAATGTTTTATTTCCTACATTTTTTTTGTTATAGAAAAAAGGACATTTGCAATTTTTTAATTTAATTTTATTATTTATTTCGTCTCTAAAATTCCATTGTCCTTTCCAACACATTAAATAATCATTATCTGGAGCTTCTGGTATTTTGTCCATACCAAATTGTTCTATATACGGGTAAGGATCATTTTGAAAAGGATCCATATAAAAATTAGAAAAATTATTTATATTTATTCCGAGTGTTTTTAATATTGGATTAGTTTCTGATAATTTATCATTTTCTTCTTTTGATTTTTTTTCTTTCTCTTCATATTGTTTAATCCATTCATTTTGTTTCCTTTTTTCTTCTCCTAAAAATGAAAAATCATTACTTTTAATTTTTTCAATTTCATTATTGGATAGATTAAAGTCTTCATCTTTCCATTTTGACAATTCTGGTTTGAAATGATGTGCAATCCAATATCTTTTTCTTCTTATACAAAAAGCACAATTTAAACAATTTTTTTTAAAACGCATTAACTTTCGCTCCCTATAAAAAATATTTTTATATTTTCATCTTTGACACCAATTTTCTTCAAACTTTGTATAATTCTATATAAAGCAATTTCACTAAAAATTGTTAAATTTTTATCTGTTATTATACCATAATATATTTTCCTGTTTGGGTTTAATTCAGAATTAGCTAGTTCTTTAAATTTTTTTACATAATTTTCATTATTACTATTTGCTAATTCTTCAGAAATAAAACCTTGATTCCATAAATGACTTAATGATGAACTTTCATTGCCACACTTAATGTGATAAAAAATATTATTTGTTTCATCATATAAATCGCATATTTCCACTGGGTTATTTTTATTTATATGCACAAGTTTTTTGTCAAATAAAATTAGATTTCTTTCTTTTGAAGTTTCAAAATTATATAACCCCTCTTTTGATTCTTCTTTTGGTGTTCCATTTTTATTAAAGAATTCTATTTTTTGTTTATTATCAAATTTTTTATTATATTTGGGTAATGGATTTTCAGTTTTATATTTTTCATTACTATTCAAAATTTCATTAAGAAAACTTTCTTTAATATTAAACCACTTACCTTTTGATAAAAAATATTTTTTATTGTTGTATTCTACCTCAGCTAAAATACATTTAAATAAATTCCAAGATTTTGAATATTTATCTTCAGCTTCTTTTTTAATATTTATATATTTATTTAAATTATTAATTGTAATATCTGCGACTATATCATCTAAATTAAAATAATCTTTTTCTAAAAAATAATATGAATAAAAAGTTTCATCCATTTGTAAAATCTCATAATCAGCTACAAATAATTCTATATTTTCCTTTTTAATTTCTTCTTTTAATTTTTCATTTAATACTTCAATTTCTTTATTATCTTTTTCACACTTAATATTATTTATATCTTTTAGCAAATCTATTTTTAAAAAATCTGTGGAATTAAATCTATCAAGTAGTGTTTTTGATAAGTTATTTAGTTTATCAAATTTTATTCTAGTATTAATTGACAAAGATTCACTGCCATTTAAATTTTCAAAGAAACATTTATACTCATCTTTTATTTGACCTTGCAGCTTTTGAACCATATCTATAAGGTTATCGTATTCGAAATTATAAATTGAAGATAATTTTGCTGATGATTCAAATTTTTGCTTAGAATCATTTGCAAGACTATATGTATTAATTGATTTAATTTTTTCTGGATCTATACAATTTAATGTAACATTTAAACCAAAATCACTTTCAACAATATCATTTTTAATCATTATATAACCATAACCAAAAGAATATGCAAAAATTCTTTTGTTTTCGAAAACTAGTAATAAAAAAGAATTTATTTTATTTTTTATATCATCATCATTTAATAATAAATATTTTACCCAATTTGGAGTTTTAGAAACATCTTTTAACAAAATTCCTATCATATTTTTATTATTAATGCTTGGAATTAAATTTTGGTATTCTTCTTTTAAAAAATCTTTATAATTGTACAAATCATCAAAATTACCTTTTAATAATCTAACACTCAATTTGTTTATTTTATCTTCATTTCTTTTCATAAATTTTTTATTATAATTATTATTCCCTCCAAAACCCCATCTCTTCCCTCTTCGTCCACTTCACAAACTCCTCTGCTATCTCAAACAAATCATGCTGCAAAACCCTCTCCCCATCTACCTCTTTATAAATATATTCTCCGCTATTATCTTTGCCTGATTTTTCACTTACTGCAAAAAATATTGGGTAGTCGTTTTTTCGTGGATTGAGTTCTGAGTGCCATTTTTGTAAGAAAATAACGCTTGTTTTTGTGCCGGTGTGTGGTTTGAAGGTGTTGCTGTCGAGGCCTACTACGGCTAGGATTCTGGCTTTGTCGGCTAAAAAATCTCTAATGTATTTTTCGCTGGTGTTGTTGAATACGCCTTGTGGGAGGACTATTGCGAGTCGTCCGCCGTCTTTTACGAAGTTGAGGTTTCTTTCAATGAATAGTAGGTGTCTTGAGATTTTTTTGGCTTTGTCTTTTACGACATTTGGGTATTCGGCTAAAATGTGTTTTTCGCTTACTTCACCTGCAAATGGTGGGTTGGCAAGTAGTATGTCAAAGTTAAAATATTTGAAATTTTCGTCTGCAAGTCTTTCTCTGTTGAGTTGTGATTTTATGTCTCCGCCCCAAGATGATGAGTCGAGGGAGTTTTCTTTGAATATGTGGGATTTTCCGTCGCCGGCGATTAGCATCATGGCTTTTGAAATTTTTGAGCTTCGTTCGTCAAAATCTATGCCCCATAAGTGTCTGCTTGCGTATTCTGAAAGGTTTCTTGGTTTGATGTGGACCATTGAGTGAATTAGGAAGCCGCCGGAACCGCAGGCGGTGTCTATTATGAACTCGTCTTTCTTTGGGTTTAGCATTTTGATGCACATGTCTATGACATGCCTTGGGGTGAAATATTGTCCTTTTTTGCCTTTTGCTACATCTGGTATTAAATATTCAAAAGCATCGTCAATTATTTGTAGGTTTGAGCCTAATAATTTATATTCTTGTAAGTCTGCTATGATATTTGCTAAGTGTGTGGCGGTTAGTTTGATTTTATCGCTTTCGTCAAAAATATCTCTCCATTCGTCTTTTGCTTGTTTGAATAGTTTGTCGATTGATTGTTTGGTGATTATTGGGTCTTGTCTTGCTCTGAATTCTAAAATATAATCTTTGTCGTTTCTGCCTGAAACTTCGTCATATAATTTAGCGTAAATTATTTTGAATATTTCGTCAAAACTATCAAAGCCGGAGTTTGCGAGGACTAGGTCTTCTAAGTTTTGAATTACTTGTTTTAGTTGTTTGGGCTCTTTTAGTTCTGAATATGTGTATTTTTTGTTGAAAACATCTTCTGGCGTTTCTCTGTATTCTGGAATGTCGGGAAGTGTTGAAAAATCTTTTGGATATGGTCTGTATATTACTTCGTCGGTTTGTCCATTTATTGCTACTCCGATTAAGGCTCCCTCTGCGTTTAGATAACTTTTTAGTTGTTTTGCATCATTTTTCATACTTGGTGCTTTTACTTCAACTAATATATAAGGAGTAATTCTATCGTCTTTGTATACTATGATGTCGGCTCGTTTTTTCTCTCTTCCAAAGTTTACTATTAATTCAATGTCAATTAATTCTTTTGGGTATTTATATTGTGTGATTAGTCTTTTTAAGTAAAGTTGACGAACTATTTCTTCTGGGGCAGATTTTTTATCGCTTAAGATTAATTTTTCTTGCTCGCCTTTGGAGTTGCTTTTTAAATAATATTTATCGTCTTTTAAGTAAATTTCTTTTTCTAAAGAATCTAGTTCGTTTTTTGTAAATAATGATAAATTTTGATCTGTGTTTGGAAAAATTTTTGTTATGACTGACACTTTTTAATTTAGTAATTTGCAAACTAAACAAATAGTATATGATACTTTTGAAAATACAATCATTTTAATAAAATATGGACAACCGGCGTTTGTTATTTATAAATATTATACACTAAAATTTTATCAAACGCTCAAAACTCTTATTTATTTTTTTTCCAAACATATTCCCAATGAATTGCTATAGCAGGGAAAAGAAAGAAAATAAAAGACAAGATTTCCCATATTCCCAAAAAGAATACTATAATCTTTTCAAGTTCTGCCTCATTAAAAGTATAGAACAAATTTACCATGTACGGATAAAAACCTGTCAACGAAATTAACCAGACAATGATAAGCAAAGCATAGCTTATTATAAATGATTTAAAAAGGACATTTCTTATTTTTAAAGCTGCTTCCATAACAAATATTATTATTGATACTACTTTAAGTTTAATGTGGCATTTATAAAAAGCAAGATATTTAAAATAATTGTAGTATTTTTAGTAATATTTTCTTAAAAAATTATTCACTCTATAAATAATCTTCTAGTAATTTTAATGACTTACGACTTATATTCCATCAGAACATTTGCGAAATCACTAAGTCAAACCCCTTTTCAAAAATTTGTATAACTCTATTGATAACAGTCTTTTAAATCTTTTAATTTCGTTCCGTTAAACCTAAAATAACTTGCGCCTTGATATGCGCCGCTATTATTAAGCTTACCTTTTTCTTCAAATATTGTATAAACAAGAGGCGATAACTTAAAAATCTGTCCATCATACTCAACCTCTCTTTCTCCGACAACCTTGGCAACTATGGATTCATCTTGAATAAAAACAATTTCGTCGCCATTTTTTAAACCTTTTTTATAAAAGTTAAACAACTCGCCTTGTTTTCTAATTTTCGTAATTTCTTTAAAATCTTTTTCTTTATTAGTTTTTTTAGGATATATAACCTTGCCATCAAACGATAGCAATAATTGTTTTACCAAATCTATATCAAGCGCAAATAATTCGCTGCCTACAACTTGATGTTTACTAAATATTTCATGCAAGAGTTTTTCCTTATCCTCATAATCATCAAGTTCAATTGCAAAAAATCTTTTCAGACCCGCTACATTACAATAGCCATTTTTTTCAAGGTTTCTCATTCTTTCTTCGTAGCTGCCAGTCCCAATTTTTCCAATTTTAATCAAACCAGAAACGGCAGTAGCCATTAAATAAATAATTCCCTTCTTCATTATTTTAAGTTATTATTTTTATTTAGACTTTATATATTTGTTTTATTTTTGCAACAACCGTCTTTAAAAAGCTTAACAATAACATTCACTATCTTATCACAATACCCAGCTTCACGACATTATCCGCAATCTCGGGCTTGTAGATTTTTTCAATAGGGTTTACTCCTTTGAACTCAACCAATCTTGCTGTCAAAACGCTTGTATCCATTCCTGCATTGTCAAGCTCAGTAATATTAGCTTCTAGCTCTTGCGGAGTGCATAAAAATACATGGCTGTTCCAATATTCCTTATTTCTGTTGTTAGCATCAATCTCTTCCTGAGACTCATCACCCTTAAGCTCTTTTGGGTCAGGAACAAAATCATATCCAGAATACATAGTCAAATTCCCAGCGTTTCCGCTTATCTCATATGGTCCATATACTCCTATAACAAAATTTGTTGTTGGCATATCCTCTTTAGATATAAGCACCACTTTTTCTTTACTCTCATATGTTGCGCCAAAATCCCTTATTATTTCAAAAATCGCTACTTTTCCTTCTGCAGTTAGATTTGCAATAGGCACAATGGCACATGTACCAACCGGTTTATCACACTCTATTGCAAAAACTTGAACTCCAGGGTTGCCTTTTTCAATTATCATATCCGCATAAGCTGCATCAAATTTTTTTAAAAAATTTTCAACTTCCTTTGGGTTTATATCTGGCAAAAACTTTGAACCAATGGTCAAAGAGCGTGGGTTAGCATGTCTGTCAATATGTTCTTTGTTGGCAAGAGCACTTACCATATTTAGTTTGATCTGCATCATTTTTCTCCATATTCTACTTTATGTATCACCAAAATAAAAAATTTCATAAGTTTTCCGAACTCATTAAATGAGTAATATTCTAGAAATATTTTTTGCAAATGTCAATAAAAAAACCGCGCTTAAAAAGCTTGGCAATAATACAATTTACATAATAAAACAATATCGTAATCGAAAATAATGGTTATAAATTTTATAGTTAGTCAAGGAAAAAGGTCAATTAATTTAGTATTTTATATATAGCATTTAAATTTTATATTACACTGGATTCCCGCCTTCGCGGGAATGACAATCCGCACTAGTATTTCTGTCATTCCCGCGAATGCGGGAATCCAGTTTTAAAAAATTATTAAATTTAATATTGTAATTAATTGCTATAAATATTATGCTCTTCTCTTTACCTATCCCCTTAAATGCAAAAATCCCCTACTAAAAATAGTAAGGGATTTAATAACAAATAAGATAAAAAAGCATAACCGTCTTTAAAAAGCTTGGCAATGACCTAATCTCCCACAATATAAACTGTAGTACAATCGGCATGGTTTGTGTTTCACTGGCGAGTTCGGAATGTATCGAGTGGTTCCACATCATTATAATTACCAAGCTATTTAAAGACGGTTTGCCTTTAATTGCTTGTTGGTTTAATATTAGTACTTGTACCATTGTTTAGTAAATCTTTACAGATTTAATACTATATATAGTCTACTTTGTATACTTTTATAAAAAAGCCAATTGGGTTATTAGTATTGGTTAGCTAAGGGCATTGCTGCCTTTACACACCCAACCTATCAACGTGGTAGTCTACCACGACCCTATAGGGAAAATTAATCTCAAGGATGGTTTCTCACTTAGATGCTTTCAGCGATTATCCAAACCATACGTAGCTACCCAGCGATGCTTCTGGCGAAACAACTGGTACACCATAGGTATGTCCACTCCGGTCCTCTCGTACTAGGAGC
>CAZBNS010000029.1:0-17702 GCA_964493475.1 uncultured Rhizobiaceae bacterium
ATTCTCATTTTTTTCAAAAATAACTTGCATATATTAAAAATATAATGTACAATAAGCTCATACCTATATGTTATTATTATAACACAGGAAATTTTATTAATTCAAGTATTTATTGTGAAATGAGAAAAGCTATAGAATTCAAAGTTGGCGATCGTTGTGTTTATAGGACACATGGTGTTGCAATAGTAAAAGAAATTCAAACCATAGAATTGAAGGACTTTAAAAGTAGGTGTTTGATTTTATATTTAGAAAGAGAAAAAATGACCCTTACTGTTCCAGAAAGTAAAATAGAGAGCATGGGCGTTAGAAGATTATCTACAAAAGCCGAAATGGAGGAAGTCTTTGCTATTTTAAGCAACGGTATCAAAAAGATCAAAGGTATGTGGAGCAGAAGAGCAAAAGAATATGAAGAAAAAATTAACTCCGGAAATGTTTTTTTAATTGCCGAAGTTATTAGAGATCTAACTAGAGACGTAGAAGAAGCTGACAGATCTTTTAGCGAAAGAATGATTTACGAAACCGCTCTTTATAGACTTTCTTCTGAATATGCAACTGTAGAAAATATTACCTTGCAAGATGCCACAAATAAAATCCTAGAAGTATCAAAGCAAAAAGTAAAGTTTGCCGATATTCAACAATGTAAACTTGTAGAGGCAGCAGAAGCATAATTTTTAATAATTTAATATTTACATATTTTGTAAATGTTTTTTATTATGTATTATTGTTTGTATTCATATTTAGTATTTTATAAATATCATATTTAATAATTTTTAAAATGCTAAAATCTGTAGATAAAATTTATTTAATAGCATTAATAACTTTTAATATATTTGTATTGCGGATTAAATAAATAAAACTAGCATTTTTCATATTATAATCTAGCAATTAAAAATTACTAAATAATAAAATAAATAAAAATCAAAGGTTAATAATCAAAATGACTTTATATTGTATTTTATGATTTTTATATTATTATCAGAAAATAGAGAAATTCTCATATATAATGGATAAAGAATTAGAAGCCAAATATTTTATAGAAGATAAAGACTTTATAAGGAAGCGTTTAGAAAATATAGGTTTAAAACTAATTAAACCCGAATTCTTAATGAGAAGAAAAACTTTTGACGCAGGAATAAAAGGTAAGTGGATTAGAATTCGTGATGAGGGCGACAGAACCACCATAACATTTAAACATATTGCAGGAGCAACTATTGATGATGTATTTGAAAAAGAAACAATAGTTGGCAGTTTTGATATAGCATCTGAGATAGTAAATCAAACAGACTTTAAAGAGAAATCATTTCAAGAAAATTACAGAGAAATATGGCAAAATGAGGAAGTAGAAATTGTTATTGACACATGGCCTTATCTTCAGCCATATATTGAAATAGAAGCAAAGAATATAGAAATTATTAGAAGATATTCTAAACTTCTTGGATTTGACTTATCAAGAAACGCTTTTTTTGGCAGTGTTGATATTTTATATAGAGAACAATATAGAATACCAATTGAAGAGTTTTTAAAAATACCAAGAATAGTTTTTAATGATAGAAATTTGTTGGAAATTTTAAATTTACATAACAACAAACTATAATAAAACCAGCTTTTGTTTAGTTAATATTATATAAAACTTGAAATGTTTAAAAAGTGCCCTAAAATGTATTTGGAAAACATCAAATAGTTCACGGTGAAACAACACAACTTTTATATTTATATACTATCCAACAAAAAGAACGGAACTTTATATATAGGCATGACTAATGATCTTATAAGAAGAGTATCAGAACATAAATCAAAGATAATAAAAGGTTTCTCTCGTGGTGTTGGGTCTCCGAACCCAACACCACAAAGTATGTCATTCCCGAGTTAAGATTTCTTAATGAGCGAATGCGAATTTAGAAATAGTTCATCGGGAATCCATAAAATTGGAAAAAACAATCACTAATCTTTTTTGTATTACATTTTTTCTAGATTACCGCAGTCAACCTTTTCTAAATTCGCATTCGCTCATCAAGAAAAGCTAGCTGGGTAATGACAGACACAATTAAAGTTAAAAGTTTTTAACTATAACAATTTAGTGTTTCAATTAATCCAATATTTTAATGAAAAATTTCTTCTCGTGGTGTTGGGTCTCTTGTGGTGTTGGGTCTCTTTGTGGTGTTGGGTCTCCGAACCCAACACCACAAAGTATTACATTTTTTCTAGATTACCGCAGTCAACCTTTTCTAAATTCGCATTCGCTCATCAAGAAAAGCTAGCTGGGTAATGACAGGGACAATTAAAGTTAAAAGTTTTTTAGCTTTTTTGCTTTATGTATTCCCACCAGAGTTTATCCTAACTTTCGTGAGAATAAACTGTTAATCATGGCTAAAAATATCGTATTCTAGCCAACCAGCCAAATCTAAGTCAACTCTTGTATTTAAAAACTTGAAGCAATCATGAGCTAATTTTGTTCTGCCTTCTCTTTCTAATTGTTGTTCGAGCTTGTCTTTTAGTTTATGTAGGAATAATACATCGCCAACGGCATATTCCATTTGTTCTTCTGATATATTTTGAGCTCCCCAATAAGATGTTTGTTCTTGTTTGTTTAAATTAACTCCAAGTAATTCTTTAGTGAGTGCTTTTAAACCATGTGCGTCTGAATATGTTCTAGCTATTTTTGAAGCTATTTTTGTGCAATAAACATTTTTAACTTTTATTCCTAAATATTTTTGTAAAATAGCCATGTCAAATCTTGCAAAATGCATTATTTTTAAAATTTTGGGGTTTGTTAATAATTGTTTTAAATTTTTTGCATCTTTGTATTGGTGTGGCTGAAATCTAACTATGTGTCCTGTTCCATCTATGCCAGCTACTTGAACCAAACATAACCTATCTCTGTTATTATTAAGTCCCATTGCCTCTGTATCTACAGCTATTTCGGAGCCTAAATCCAAATTATCAGGTAAATCTCCTTCATAAAAATTAAATTTAACTTTTATTTCTTTAATGGTTTTTGTTGTCATTTTTTTGCTCACTATTTAATATTTTATTATATAAATCAATAGTTTCTTTACACATCTTGTCTGTTGTATAATTGTCAACTATATGTTGTCTGGCTTTTTCCCCTTTTTGAATTTTTTCTTCAAGAGGCATTTTTAAAATCATATCAAGAATTTCTGCGAATTTATTTGTATCTGTTGGATCTACCAGCCAGCCAGTTTTCCCATCAATAACAGTTTCTAATGATCCCCCTATAGATGTTGCAATAACCATTTTTTTCATTGCCTGTGCTTCTGGAACAATTCTTCCAAAAGCTTCTCCTCTAATACTGCTTGATACAACTATATCAGCTATCATATACCCTGCTGCCATGTCGGTAATATTATTTTCTAGCCTCACTAGTCCGGAAAGATGATTTTTTTTAATTTTTGTTTTTAATTTTTTTAAATATGTTTCATGTCCCTTACTGTCTCCAACTATTAAACACAAATAGTTTTGATTTTTTACTTTTGCTAAAACATCTAGAAAATACATTTGTCCTTTCCATTCTGTTAACCTGCCGGGTAGTAATATTATTGATCTATCGTTGGGGACTTGTAATTTGTTTATTATAGCTATCATTCTTTGCTGTGTTATGTTTTTTGGATTAAAGACATCTATATCAACACCTCTATGAATTATTTTAACATTTCCTTCTTTAAATTTTTGCCTAAAGATTTTATAATTTTCATAAGCATAGTCTTTTATATAATTTGATACACAAATTATTTTATTGGCTCTAACCATTGACGAATTATAAAATCTCTTAAGCCAAGAAAACGGAAAACTGCCAATAGAATAATTTCCGTGAATGGTTGAAACTAAAGGACACTTTATTTTTTTACATGCAAAATATGCAGACCATGCTGGTGCTCTGGATCTGACATGAACTAAATCAATATTATTTTCTTTTATTATATTTTGTATTTTTTTTATATTTATCCATATTTTAAATGGATTTTTTGTGGCTACATTAAGAGTTATATGTTTTCCGCCGGCCTGTTCTATTTGATACACCATTTTGCCACCAGATGATAGAACTATGGACTTAAAATTATTTTTAACTAAATAATTATTTATTTCAACAACACCTCTTTCTATGCCGCCAGAAATTAAACTAGGTATTATTTGTAAAATAGTTTTCTTTTTTTCCATATTTCTCAAATCTTAACTCAGAAATATTATTATTATTAAAATAATAAAAGTCAACGAATAGAAATATTTTGTCCGGTGCGTATGCTATTTGAAGTTAACTTTATCTTTTGAATTTATAGGGCTATTTATAATTGCGTTAAAAGTCTTTAAACATATAATTGCTTTTTATCTTGCAAATTATTCATTTATATTTAATTTCAAAAAAGAAGCTATTTTAATTTATATATAGTTTATGCGTAAGATTTTTATTTTATTGTTATTTTTGGGACTTTTTGGCTGTTATAGTTTTAAAGAAAAAAATAAATTGGCAATTCCTCCAATTGCTGAGGGTGAGTTGGCAATTCTTATGCAGAAATAGTTTATGATTTTTAAACAAATAAATATATTTTAATGATATTTTTACAAAAACTTTTATGTGTGGAGTCCAGTTAAAATGAAACAAATAACTGAAATTACTCCAAGTTTGTTTTATTATGTTCAACATTTATTGATAAATTCTGGAAATGATAGCGATAATTCAAATTTTGCTGAGATACACGATAGGTTATATAACCCAAAAATTTTTACTCCAGATGAATTTGCCAGGGAAGTTTTTTATGTTATTTGTGTAGCAGGTTTTAGACAAGCTACCGCAAAAAAAATGTGCCAAAAGGTTATTGATTATATAGATAAGAACCAAAATCCTAATTTTAATGATTTAATAAAGATTTATGGCAATATTAATAAAATAAATGCTATCATAAAAGTTTGGAATAACAGGGCGGAATTGCATGAGAAATTTTACAAGCTATCAACTCCGGAAGAGAAATTGGATTTTTTGTCAAAATTGCCGCATATAGGCAATATTACAAAATATCATATAGCAAGAAATCTGGGAATTAATTTTGTTAAATATGACATATGGATACAAAGGCTTGGTGTGGCTTTATATGGCAATTTAGAATATGTGGAAAAGGTTAGTAATAGCAAGTTAAATCCAAAAATTAAAGAAATGTGTGATAAAATGTTTTCTGACTTAGAAATGCAAATAAACGAAAAGACTGGATATATAGATGTCGTTTTGTGGAAAGCATGCCAGCAGGGAGTTTTTGTTATAGAAAAAGATAAGGTTTTTTTTAATCCCAATAAATTTAAAGAAACTGATACTATTGTGTAAATTAAGTTTATATGCGTGTGTTGGAATATGTGGCTGTATTTTTATGGCTATTAATATTCAATAATTATGAGTAGCCCTTTTATCAATTGTTATATAGCTTTTTTGAATTAATTGTTCTGTAGCTCCCCTTTGTCCTGTGAACATTTACCCTCAAGGAGGGGAAAGATTATCCTTGGTTGTTGAACTATATTTTCTTAACCACCGCCAGCAACCTTTCCCCTCCTTGAGGGGAAATGTCCGAAGGACAAAGGGGAGCTACAGAACAACTCACAAAAAATAGAAATATTTTTTAAATAATTAACAAAAATTGAGCTATAAAAAATAACAAATTCATACGCAATATTATTAACACCACGGGAAGACCGCAATAATTTAAATTGACATTTAAAATGAAATTACTATAACTAACAATGTATTAATTGTTGATGTTGAATGTTTGATCTTCTGTTTACTATTTTTGATATACCATTAACTTTGATATTAATTATACTGTCGTTCTCTACTATATTCTTTATTGAAACAGTATACAGTTTATTTTTGTCTTTATTTATAAGTATTTTTATTATTATCTTTACCGCCACTACAATGCTCACGCAGCAGATATTTCTTGGTGAGTTTTTGGTTGTGAGTACTTTTTTTATTTTTGCTGTATTATTTTTTGTATTTAATTCAAACTATAATTATGAAAATGAGGAATTAAGCGATGATAAGCTGTCTTTGCCTAAATTAGTTTTGCTAACAATATCGTTTCTTGCAATTTTTTCAATAATTGGATTAAATTTTTATAAAATAAGTACTTCAGAGAATCAGCTAATTACCAGAAGTTTTAATATTCAACAAGGATTGGATAATAATATGGTGAGTGTGGAAAATCATCAAGGTTATGATGGTTATGTGGAAAATATTGCTTTGTTAAATCAGAATAAAATTTTTCAAAAGCTGACGCATATAATTATGTTTTATATATGTATAATTATTCTTTTATATTTTTTCAATAAAAAGGGAGAAGAGAATGAAAGGTGATTTAATTTTAAGAATTATAATATCATTTTTGGTTCCATTCTTGCTTTTGTTTGGATTTTATGCTGTTGTGAGTTATAATGTATTTGGTTTTTATAGCTTTGCACTATCTTTTTTGTATATTTTGTTGGCATATTTGTTATTATTTTTAAGACACAAATATGTTAATATAAACAATTTAACTTTTTTCAAAGGTTTTGGAAGAATTTTAGTTTCGTTTTTAATGCTGTTTTTGATTTTTATTTTGACTATTTTATTAAATTGGAAAATTCCTTTGCTGTATGACTATATTAGATTTTAGAATTATAATATCTTGTTGCTTAATATTTATGATTTGTATAGCGACAATTGCCTTTTTGTTAAAAAAGAAACCTATATTGAAAATGGTTAATCTTGGCTTTGTCTATATATTAAGTACTATTTTTATGATGTATTTGATAATTATAAAGCAGTCAGAGGATATTTTGTTTCCAACTTTTATAATAATTTTTATAAATTTTTTGCTAACATTTTTGACTGGAACAAGTATTCTTGGCGGACTGCTAAAAGAAGAAAAATTTGAAGAGGACAATGATTATGGATCTTATTAATTTACCTTATTGTTTTTTGTTTATTCCGTTGATTTTGTCTTGTTTTAATACATTGCAAAATTATAAAACGACAAACTTAATAATTACAATAAGTTGTGTATCATTTTTATTATTGTTGGCACTTTATTTGTTTCCGGCAACACTTCCAAATGTTATATTGGAAAATCGGGTGAATAATAACGTCCTATTTATTATGGGCGAATATAGAATAAGTATAATAAATTTAATCTTTATTATAATGGTCTTTTTTGTAAAATTATTATCTTTTACATTTTTTGATGATCAAATACTTAAAACGAAAAAATTAAACTTCTTTTTTGCTGTGTATTTAATCAATTATTTCGCTATCTGTGGCATTTTAACCAGCAATAATATTTTTAATATTTTTATATATATGGAATTATATTCATTTAGTTTATATAATATAATGTCTGATTATAAAATAAGAGATTATAATAAAATAGCTTTCCAATACTACAATAATGGTGTATTGGGTTCTATTTTCTTTATGTTTTTTATATTTATAGTTTATTTTACATTTGGAACATCTGACATTAATTATATTACCAAACATTTAGCTTTAGTCAGTGGAAACTATTTATATAATTTGTCTGTAATAATATTTTTATTTGGCGTTTTATTTAAATTTTTCTCATTTAACTTTTATTTTTCAAAGGTCTTAAAATCATCAGAAATATCAAACTTATTATTTATAAATATATTATTTGGCGATGTCATTATTGGCATATATATATTGTGGAAATTTTTATTTTCCTTATTTGATATTGGTATCATTTTTAATATATTCCATTTAAACTATTTATTTTATATATTTGGCGCATGTTTAATTATATATAATTCATATATTGTATTTAAAAGGCAAAATTTATTGCCTATTATATATGGTTTTTCGTTAATAATGTTGGGTTATATATTAATATTGCTTGGATTGAATAATGCTTACGGCTTTGCGGGTATTATTTCTTTTTTAACAAACCATATATTATTTAATTTCTTATTTTACATTATTGTTGCGTTTAGTATTTATTTATTTAAAAAATCAGATACTGCTTTATTATACGCATTTTATAGATATAGGTTTGTAATATATGCTATAATTTTATCTAAGCTATTATTCCCAATTGCTTTTAGTTTTAATAGTTATTGGAGTTTTATGTTGTCGGTGATACAAAACAAAGAATATTATTTATTTATTCCTATTTTGTTTGAAAAAATCATAATGGCGTTGTTATTTGTTAGATATTATTTTGTTTTTACGAAAGATTATAAAGAAGGACAAGAGTATTTGGATTCTGTTAATAAAGTTAAATTAAATAATAATTATGTAATTGCAATTATTATATTATCCTTCTCAATTATTGGTATTTCGTTTTTAGAGGGCAATATTTCCAGTATTTTACTTAATTTTAGTGTCAATGGCGGTATTTTATGATAAATTCATATTATTTTTTATCTAAAATTTTTTTGTTAATTCCTATTCTTGCTATTATAAGTAGTTTTAGCTTAAATAAGTATGTTAAAATTCAAAAAATTGTTAATAATATTACTTACTCATCTTTTACAGTAGTGTTATTTTTGCTGTTGTTTTTTTCTAATATATACGGGCAGCATGAAATTACATTGTTTAATATTTCAACGAAAAATCCTGTTATTTTTGCTGTTAATTCATTCAACCTAAGTTTTGGAGTTATTTTATCAATATGCATTTTATGTTTAAATTATACTTTTCAAAATTCATTTAGCTTTTTAAAGTTAGTCGATAAATATAAGTTTTACAATAAACAAATAACATTCTTATTGTTTTTTACTTTATTGCTTATTTTTTCTCATAATGTTCTAATAAGTATGTTTTGTTATATCGCAGTTCTTTTATCCTCCTTGTTTTTATTGACAAATCCAGAGCTAAAAGAAATAAGACAAAATTATTCAACGACATTTTTGGTTGGGTTAATATCTACCACTTTTTTAATTATTGTATTTTCGTTTTATTTTTATTTAAATAACAATTTGCTATTTGTAATCCAAAATATAAATAATGCAAGTTTTGCTTCAATATATTATGTCGCCCTATCTTTAATTTTGTTATATCTAATCGTTTTCTCTCTTCCTATTTATCTATTTTTCAAAGAAAAGTTATATTATGAAGATTTTTTGCCTTCTTTTATAATATATTTTTTTCCATTTGTATTTTTAAACACATTTCTTTTTATAAAAATTACTTACTATTTATTTAACAACGAGTTCAATAATCTTGGTTTATATTTTTATTATATTGGTTTCGCATTAGTTGGTTTATTTATTTTTTCTCTTGTTTCAGCAATTTCTGAAATTAAAAACGCCTTAAAATTTACACTTTTATTTAACTTATCTAACTTTTTGATATTTTTATCACAAGTTCTATTTGTTAACAGCGATTTGGAATTAATTAAGTCTTTCTCCAAATTTATAGTATTAGTTCTTGCTATTTTTAGCAATATTTTTGCATATAGCGGAGTATTATTTCTTTTATTAAATTCGAATACAACTTCCGCTTATATACTATATAAAAAGTCAAAAATAGAATTGAATTTCTATATATTGACGTTATTTGCTCCAGTATTTATAAATGTATTATATTTTATGGAATTAAATTTTTACAATTTTAATGTTTTATATTTTATCAACCTGATTGAAATAGCCGCAATTTTTATTATATTCTGTATTTTCTTATATTTTTTCTTTATAAAAGAGCCAAATTTAAAAAACACTCCAAATTTAAAAGAAGTGAGTGATTTGCAAATTTTTAAATTTTTTATCGCTCCATTGTTTATATTTATACTAATGTTGGTTGTTTTTTACTTTAAAAATGAGATAGTAAAAATTATTATTAGATAGTTTTATATTTTTAATTACGAGCAGTTCCCCTTTGTCAACAGAGTTGATAAAAGGGAGCTACGCAATACTATACAATATTTCTTAATTAAAATTTAATCAAATAAAAATATATTAAACTTGGCAAACCTATAAATTTAATTAATTTTATTACTTGAAAAATAAAAAAGAATTTTTACAAATAATGTTTGATTGATAAAAACATTTTATAAATGGAAGAAATACGATTTACTAGAGATCATTATTATGTGATAGTGGAAAATGATTTAGCTACTGTTGGGCTAACTGATTTTATATTAAATAAAATCAAAGAGGATATTACTGTTGTTGAATTACCAGAAATTAATAGTCTTTATAACAAAAGCGATCAAGTTGGTAGCATTGTTTTTGGTGATGATGAAATTCCGTTATATACTCCATTTACTGGAGAGATGACTGAAATTAATGAAAATTTAATAAGTGAACCAGATACGATAAAAGATTCCAACTATGATAATAATTGGTTGTTTAGAATATATATTACTGATTTAGCAGAGCTTGAAGATACTATGTCTAAAAGCGAATATGATGATTATTTAGAAACATTATGAAAGACGATGAACTAGTTGTTTTGGAGACTGAAAACCTTCTTTTAAAAAAGGTTGCAAAAACTGATTTTAGGTTATTTTGCAAAATACATCAGAGTCCAAGCATTATGAGATATTTTGATGGCGGGCATAAAAATGTAGAACAGGCAAGGATAAGATTTAACGAAATAATAGAACACCAAAATAAATATGGTTTTAGTTATTACGGTGTTATTCTAAAAGACACGGGTGAATATATAGGACAAACAGGGCTTTATTATAATTATGATATGTCCGTTAACTTATGCTATGCTTTTTTAGAGGAATTTCATGGAAAAGGCTATGCGACAGAAGCTGTTATAGCTATACTTAAACAAGGGTTTGAACAATTAAATTTCTCCGTTATTACAACAATGTCTGCGCACGAAAATGTTCCATCTAGGCACTTGTTGGAAAAGATTGGCGCAAAAGTATCTAAAGAAAGAACTTTACTTTCCGGAATGAAAGTTATATGCTACTCAATTTTAAAAAATGATTTTTATGAGGCTATATCAAAAATAAAAAAATATACCTATAGACTTGCTACTGGAAGCATGATAATAAATAGACTTGGCCAAATATATGTATTTCAAAGAGCTGATTTTATTGATTCTTGGCAATGTCCAGAAGGAGGATTAAATAATGGAGAGAGCGAATTAGAGGGTGCTTATAGAGAAATATATGAAGAAATTGGCATAGATAAAAGCAAATTAAAATATATACAAGAATCAAGCAAATTATTCAAGTACAATTTTGAAAAAGGTTATATGGTAGATAATTGTATAGGTCAAAAAAAGAAATTCTTTTTATTTGAGTTTTTAGGTAAGGAAAGTGAATTCAATTATAATAAAAGTAATGAAAAACAGGAATTTTTAAACTATAAGATTGTTTCAAAAAATGAAATATTAAATTTGGTTCCATCCTTTAAGAAGGATATGTATAAGGAAGTTATTAAGGAATTCAATTCTCATTTAAAATAGTTGTAATAAATATTTGGGCTTTAAATAGTTCCCTTTTGTAGTTCTGCAATATTTCCCATCAAGGAAGGGAAATGTTCTAAGGACAAAGAGGAGCTATTTAAAAATTTGTTAGGAAAATTAATTATTTTTATTGACAAAGCATAATAAATTAGTTATATTATAATAGTGTGAAAGTGTAATTGAATAATTTATGTATTTAACAAACAATTATTTTTCAAATTGCCAATTACAAAAAATATTTTTTGTAAGCACTTCTTCGTTTCCAAACAATAATTCTTTCAAGAATGACAATAAGAAGCTCCTTTAGGGGCTGATAATCTGTAAGTATATTTGTATTGTTTTTTATATTTTGTATGTCTTTTGACATATTTATTGTTTATATATTGGAAAAAAAATTATGGAAACTTTTGAAAGTTTAACTTTAACAGAAATAATGCCTATTTTTTATAGGCGGCATAAAGATGTAGCGCATGGTGGCGAGGTTGATACATTAACTGAAACCGGTTTAAAAATTTATTTTGAAAGAAGGCAAATGGAAGAGGAAGCCGCTTTAAGAAATACCGCTTTGATTATGGATTATGATTTAGACGCTGGCGCTTCCTTTTCCGCAAACGCTCAAACTGAATTAAGAATGGCCTTATCAGGTAGTTGCGAGGGCAGAAAATCATTTATAATCCACAGAGATGGACATACTGTTTCGGTAATCAGAGAAGGCGATACTTTTTTGTTGCTTGACTCATACAATGCTCATGGAACTAAAGATTGTGATCATTTTCCTTTATTACAAATAATTAGAGAAGAAAACCCTAAAGCTAAAATCTACACATTGCATGATAAAACTCAGAATGATTATTATAGCTGCAGAATATTTTCCGTTGAAAATTTGGTAGAAATAGAAAAATTCTGCGCTGAACACCATTGCGGTTTATCGGAAATAATTAAAGATTCCATGAGTGTTCCTTTCTTTTATGGGGAACCCGATAAAGCAAAAGATGAATTCTATGCAAAAAATGGTATTGTTCCTATTGGAACGCCTGTGCCTATTTTGCATCATGTTCAAAGTATGGAATATATTGTATCAGCTTTTAATAGGATGTTGGATAGTGGAAATGCTGAAAGTGTTGAGTATGTATTTAAAAAATTACATCCTCATTTAAAAGTAAGTCCAAAACCTAAACCAAAACCACGTTCCAGATTACAAACATCATTGCATGAAATAGTAAATTCTGCTATAGAGGGACTTTCCTGTGAAAATGCTAGAAAATTAGAAGAGTATCAAGAGGTGGCAAATGCATTGTTAGAATTGTATGGCAGTGAAAATGCTAGAAAATTAGAAGAGTATCAAGAGGGTATTGAAAGATTAATAGTAAGGTTAATTATTGATGAAATAACTTTTTCTAAAAAATCCACAACAAATCCTAAAACTAAAGCAGAGCTTCAACAACAATAGAAATAAAAATGTTGTTAAAATGTTTTTTAGAAATTAAATTATATTAATAATAAAAATAAAATTGTCATGAATATAATATATCCTTTTAATTTGTTGGAAGAAAATATATTTCCTATATTTAATAATACAGCGGCAGGACTACCGCTCTATATAGATCTCTCTAAAAATAATGAAAATGTTGACAAAATTTGTAATTCTAAGACGCAAGTTGAATTTAACGACTACATGTTTATTGAGTTAAAAAGAAAAAATAAAAAATGGGCTGTATCTGGTTATTTGGAAGATAGAACTACTTTATTAAAAAAATATCCGCAAATGGTTAATGAGAATAGAGTTTATCATTTAGGCCTTGATATAACAGTTCCGCTCGGAAGTGAGTTATTTGCCCCTTTGGACGCCAAAGTTGTTGTATCTGAATATGAAGAAGGTGATGGAAATTACGGCGGCATGGTTGTTTTAGAGCATAATGTTGGAGGTTTGATTTTTTATAGTTTATATGGACATTTGAATAAAACAGAACTTCCAAGTATTAATAAAATAATCAAAAAAGGTGAAAAATTTGCTAAAATTGGAGATTTTAACGAAAATGGCAATTGGTTTCATCATACACATTTGCAGGTTTTAACAGAAAAAGGTTTCAAGGAGGGCTGGATTCATAAGGGTTATTGCTCTGGAAAAGATTTGGCAAATATAGATGAATATTGTCCCAATCCAATTTTTTTATTAAAAGTTTAATTTGCTTATTTAATATAGAAAATAAATGTTATTATTGGATTTTTTTGATAAGTATTTAAAAATTAATTATAAAAATAATTTAACATCCACTTTTACACTATTTACTTTAATAATTTTATATGTTAAAATTATAAGCTGTTATTCTTGTTGAAATAATGAAGTAGAAAATGAAACTAAGAAACATAGCAATTATTGCACATGTTGACCATGGAAAAACAACACTTGTTGATCAAATGTTGAGACAGAGCGGAACTTTTCGAGAAAATGAAAAAGTTGCTGAAAGAGTTATGGATAGTGGAGACCTTGAAAGAGAAAGAGGGATTACTATTCTAGCTAAAGTGACATCTGTTGAACATGGCGGGACAAGAATTAATATAGTTGATACACCGGGACACGCTGATTTTGGCGGTGAGGTTGAACGAATTTTATCTATGGTTGACGGCGTAGTTTTATTGGTTGACTCCGCAGAAGGTCCATTGCCGCAGACTAAGTTTGTGCTTTCCAAAGCTTTAAAGCTTGGAATTAGACCTATGGTTTTAATCAACAAAATTGATAGACAGGATGCTAGACCTAATGAAGTTCTTGACGAAATTTTTGATTTATTTTGCAATTTAGGCGCTAACGATGCGCAATTAGATTTTCCTGTTCTTTACTCTGTTGGTAGAGAGGGTTGGTGCACTGATGATCCAACTAAAAAAGGAACAAATCTTGAACCATTGTTTAATTTAATTTTAAGACATGTTCCAGAGCCAAAAACTGATGAGGGAAGTTTCAAAATGCTAGCAACAACTTTGGGGGCTAACTCATTTTTGGGAAGAATTTTAACTGGTAAAATTTACAGTGGAAAAGCTAAAATAAATATGCCAGTTAAAGCACTAGATTTAGATGGAAATGTCGTTGAAAGAGGAAAAATTACGAAAATCCAAGCATTTAGAGGAATAAAAAAAGTTGATTTAGATGAGGCCGAAGCTGGCGATATAATTTCAATAGCTGGTTTGTCAAAAGCTTCTGTTTCCGATACTATTTGCGACATAAATAATAATGACATTATAAAATCAACACCTATTGATCCGCCTACAATGTCAATTACAATTGGCGTAAATACATCTCCCCTCGCTGGACAAGAAGGCGACAAATTAACATCAAGGTTAATTAGAGAAAGACTTTATGCAGAAGCAGAAACAAATGTTGCAATTAAAGTTGAAGATACAGACAGCACAGAGACTTTTCAAGTGAGTGGAAGAGGCGAATTGCAGCTTGGTGTTTTAATTGAAACAATGAGAAGAGAAGGTTTTGAATTAACCGTTGGAAGACCAAGAGTTATCATGAAAGAAGAGAACGGCAAAAAATTAGAGCCTTTTGAAGAGGTTGTTATTGATGTTGATGATGAATACAGTGGAGTTGTTGTTGAAAAATTAAGCAAACGAAAAGGCGAGATGAAAGAAATGAAGCCTTCTGGAATCGGCAAAACAAGATTAATGTTTATAATCCCTTCAAGATGTTTAATTGGCTATCAAAGCGAATTCATGACCGACACCAGAGGAACCGGCGTTTTAAATAGAATTTTTGACAGCTATCAAGAATACAAAGGCGAGCTCTCAAGATTAAGAAAGGGTGTTTTAATAAGTATGGATAAAGGTGAAACAATACCTTATGCATTATTTGGTATTCAAGACAGGGGAATCATGTTTGTTGGGCCAAAAGAAAAAGCTTACGAAGGCATGATTGTTGGCGAACACGCTAAAGACAATGATTTAGTCGTAAATGTGCAAAGAACAAAGCAATTAACGAATGTTAGATCCGTTGTATCTGACGAACACATAGTTTTAACTCCTCCTGTTAGAATGTCTTTGGAGCAAATGATGACTTATATTGAAGATGATGAATTTGTTGAAGTTACCCCAAAAACATTAAGATTGAGAAAAAAATACTTATCTGCTATTGATAGAAAGAAGTTTTCAAGAGGACAAAAAGAAGAGGAATAATATTGCTTTAAACATATAAAGTATAAACTACTTAAAAACCCACAAACATAAAAAGAAACATGGGTATTTTAAAATATATTATTCAACAAGCTCACGATAGCAGCGACTTTAAACTTTGGTTAAGTGTTATGGACGAATTGGATAATCTCAAAAAAACACTGCACAAGAGGGAGAGAATTCTTTTGTCGAAAAATTAAAAAGAAACCGATAATATTTAACTAAATTACATTTTCGCCAACTTTTCATGCACATGCATTTCTCTAGGAATTTTCGTATAATCTCCATATATTAGCCTCAAATGTTTATCATTATAATTTTGGTATGTTGTATTTTTACCTATAAATTCTCTTTTTTTATTAGATGTCTATCAAATCCGAGTATAAATAAAAACATTGCCGCTAATAATAACGTAGCACTGCTTAATATCATAAAACCAATTCTATAAGAGGTTAGTTCAACAATATGACCAAAAATAAATAAATAAACAATTCCGGAAATTCCTAGTAAAAATCCTTCTACAGAATTTACCGTAGCTCTTATTTTTGAAGGTATTATAATTTGTTTTTTTGCATTCACAACATTAAATGCGATTTGAAAACCACTCCAACATATCAAAAGAAATATATAAGAAACTGGAAAACTATATAATGAAAATCCTATTAAAATTGAAGTTACGCTTATTAATATAATTAATATTGTAAAAATAACTTTCTTTTTTTGAATAAATCCTGCAGTAAAAACTTGCCAAAATGAAGCATTAGCAGCTCCTATTGCCATTAGTATCGGAACCAATGAAAGATTATTTGTAATATGAAATAAAATAAGTTCATAATAGTTATCTAAAACATAAACAAAAGAATTCATAAAAACGATAAATATTATAAATTTTAATATTGTTTTGTGTTTAAAACTATATATAAATCCCTTTTTTAAAATTTTCCAATAACCTTTATTTAATTTTTTGATATTTTTATCATGTCTATTGGTATCTTTCATGCTTAAAATAATAACTGATGTGCAAATACAGGAAGTAAATATTGTCAATATAATTATGATATTATAACCAAACAACACCATATACGATGTAGACAGTACTGATAAAGAAAGCGCTATGTCCGATATAGCACATTTTCTAGAATTATATTTTGCATAATCTTTCGCTATTCCTAATTCTTTCATATTGTCATATATAAATGCTTCAATACTCCCCGCTTCTAAAGTAAACCAAAGCCCCAATGTTATATACGATATTACAAAATCGGAATAATCTCTTCTCAAAAGGAAAAAAAATAAAGATATAATTCCACATAAATTTGATAATAATAAAGTGTTTTTTCGCCCAAATCTATCAGCAAATGCACCACTTGGTATTCCAAATAGAACTTTCACTGCAGAACAAATAATCAGTAAAGTAGTTATTTTAGTAGGATTTTGAATATTCTCATTTACTATAATCATAGTAAAAGATGTAATAAAATACATTGATTTGAATATCGCAAGTAAATAATATTTTAAGAGAAAACTCTTAACTTCTTTTTGTGTTTTTTGCATATTTATCATCGCCACTCCATTTTTATCAAACTATTCATAAAATCCACAGAACACAAACAGCACTCCCCAGAATATCAAAGAGCACAGCGAAACTTGAAGATATAACATAAAAACGCCATAAATATATTTTTAAAAAACCAATTATGAAAATAATAGGCGAGATTTCAAAACACCGATCAAAGAAACGGTTCCATAAGTTTTATCTAAAAGCACAAAATCTATAAGATTGGACATATCTTATAGAATCCCGCCCTTAACGGACTTCTCTTTGACAAACAGTTTTGAACCTGCCTCATTACTTCTAATGAGTAATCCAATACTTCCTGTATTAGATGTTGTTTAAGTATAAAATGAGAAATTTAAAAGTCTAGAAATATTAAAGCTTTTGCGGACGATTATACACTTCTTCACTTGAATTATCCCAAATCACATCATTCCATACTTGAATTCCAAAACTATCTTATTCCATTTCTCATTTAAATTCCTCCAACCATGTCATTACCAGGATAGATTTTGAGACAAAGTTGTTGACAAAAGCACGGAGTTCCCCTCAGCTCTGTCA
>CAZBNS010000030.1:0-17099 GCA_964493475.1 uncultured Rhizobiaceae bacterium
TCTACATCCTGCTCTTCGCAGAGCCTTCTGGCCATATCAGCATCAATCGGCACAATGCCCTCGCTTCCGGAAATGGAGCCATCAGCCAGAGTCTTGGAGAATACAGTCAATCCCCCGCCATAGCCAGCAAGGAAGAAAGACTTGCTTCTCGGAGTCACGAACAGCGTGCAGTCCATATGTTTGAAGTCCTTGATTCCAGTCCCAGTCCAGATCTCGCAGAGCGCTGTGGCCTTGCTTGTGTCCCATATCTTGCCATCAAGAACCTTTCTCATCTCGATTCCTCCTGTCCCCATCCGTCCAAGCTGCAGCTGCTCCCGCACCCGTCTTCCCATCCGTCCTCAATCGGATCAGCACCGGCTATCAGCTTGTCGTAGTCCTCGCTGTTCAGGCTGATTGTTCCAAGCAGATCATCATTGAGATCATAGCACTCGGCCACATTGCGATCCATCCTGATGCAGCCCCAAGGTCTGGACATTTCTAGCTTGCTGATTCCGTTATGCTGTACAGCCTCAGCCACTATCGCATAGTCGCATCCTTCGCCGTATGACTCATCGTCCATATCTCTCAGATCCTCAAGCTGCTCTTCGACAGTGCAGCGATACACTTCACTGTTGTCATCCAATGCTATGACAGCAATAACGCTGCCAAAATTTTCGCTTTCAAGCGCTTCAATCATTTCTTTTCTGGTCATCTCTGATCTCCTTATATTTTCATTATACACTGATTCAGTTGATTGTCAAGCACTTTATCAACTTTTTACAGTTGATTAAATGATGTCCGCAAATCTTTTTCTTTTTTTGAAGCCAAAAGGCTATCCTAAAGATGCAGACACAGAACATACATGGCACAGACTTATCCAAGCGCTACAGACGCAGCTCATGCGAGCAGATCTGGCAAGGCCATCTCCACGGAGACGTGGACGATCGACACCCCTGAAGGACCGAGGAGGGCTCACATAGTCATGCAGCCAGGCAGGACACCTGTATACGTGTACGCAAGCTGTCCAAGCCTTAGCATAAGGCATGCAGTGCCACCATCATCGGACATCGACCGCATACAGCAGTGGGAGCAGTACTAGCCTATGCCCATGAAAGCAGCCATCACAAGACTAGAGCCAGCTAAGCAGAAGGAAGTGATCGACATGATCGCCTCCGGAGCTACGTATACGGCAATAGCCAGAAAGCTGGGCTGCACAGTGAGTTCTGCTCAGGGCTACATCTTCCGCAATCTCATGCCGCTTGTGTGCAGAGACTTAATGAAGCGGGAAGGTGAAGGTGCCAGGAAGATACTAGCAAGAGTCGAAAGGATAGCAGGGCGCTGCGAGAAGATGAGCGACGCGCTTGATCTATGGCTCACAGACCCGGACAATCCGGAGCGCTACACAATGGATCCGCGCACGGACGAGCTCAAGTGCATCTGCACTCTGCAGGGTACCGACAGCAAAGGCAAGCCTATATCAAGAACTGCCACCATACCGCTCAACGAGCTCATGAGCCAGCTTGAGTTCACGGAATACAGGGGACTGTCAGTGATACCTGAGCATCTTGTCTGGAAGAACACAGACCCGCGCAAGCTCATGCTGGACACAGCAAGGGCGCTCAAGGAGCTTCTGGAGCTCTTGGCAAAGATCACAGGAGAGCTCAAGGAAAGCGTGGATGTTCATGTAGACGTGCGGACTCAGCTGTCAAGCATAGTCCAGGTGATCAATGCCGAGCTTGAGGACGAGCCCGAGAAGAAGCAGCGCATAGTGGAGGCCATAGATGCAAGCATCAACTGACAGATCCATCGCCACCGACATCTTCTCGACGCCTTTCAGGGGAGAGCGTAAGGTATATGACATCCGTCAAGACCTGCTCTACGCACTTGATCCATCACGATACGTCAAGTCGCTCAAATTTTCCAGCTTTGCTTGGCAAGATGCCGTCCTTAAGTCTCCAGCAAAACGGATCGTCATAGACGGATGCCGTCAGAGTGGCAAGAGCACCATCATAAGCGCACTGCCATGTCATCACGCAAAGTACTACCCAAAGAGTCTCAGCATCATCCTTGCACCCACAGAAGATCAGTCCAAGGAGGACATGATCAAGGTCAAGGACTTCATCGCGATGGACGATGCATACCCGGAGATCAAGCGCTTCGCAAGCGACCAGGTGGAGCTTCGCAACGGCAGCAGAATCATCATCCTGGTGGCCACGGACAAGGCGGCCAGAGGATACTCGGCACCGGACCTAATCGTAATCGATGAAGCCAGCAGAGTCCCTGACATAGTCTACAGCTCAGGCGTCCGGGCGATGCTCACGGACAACCGACAGGCGAGACTGATAGCCATCAGCACCCCTTTCGGACAGCAGGGCTTCTTCTGGAAGGCCATGACCCAGGGCAAGTCATGGGAGCGCTACTACATACGCTCGCCTTACTCCGTAGACCCGGAAGACTCGTACTCGCTGCATGAATACCCAGGCGGTGAGGCCGCTTTCCAGGCGCAGCAGCAGGATCTAGGCGTAAGAGCATGGTTCTCGCCCCGGCACAGCAGCCTGCAGGAGCAGCAGGAGCAGCTGGAAGAGATAGGCAAGCAGCAGTACGAGCAGGAGATGTGCGGCATGTTCGTCGAGTCGGAAGGCATGGTCTTCGGCTACGACGAGATCAATGCCGCTTTCTCAAGCGCCTGCACCCCATTGACGGCAGGAAGCGAGGCAGACATAAGCTCTGCTCCGCCTCCGCCATGGATGAAGGAGGCTTGATATGCAGCAGGAAAGAAACTCGCTCGGCATGATCATGCACGAGTACATAGTCAGCCAGGACGTTGCCAAGAGGCGCGACTACATGACAACACAGATATACCGCAAGACACCGGAGATCAAGCGCTTCCCGCCTGAGACAGGCAGGCCTCCGATGCAGATATTCAACCTTGACCTTGTCCTGATGGAGAAGAGCCAGGGCATCGGCTATGTAGACCAGGCAAGGCATACCCTTGAGCTCCTGAGACGCATAGAGCTGATTGACAACTGCGATCTGCTGCTGGACGGCACAGGAGTAGGCGAGGCAGTCGTGGACATCTACCGCGAGCTTGGCATGAGGCCTATCCCGATAATATTCACTTCAGGCGACATCTGCAGGCCGGTCTACAGTGAGTCTGGAAGCTCAGGATGGGGAAAGATGGCAGTGCTAAGGACGCTCAAGGAGATGAGAGTCCCCAAAGAAGACCTTGTCCATGCCGGAAGCATCATCCTTCAGCAGAAGCGCATGAGGATAGCTCCACAGCTGGATCACCTGGAAGACTTCCGCAAGCAGCTGGCAGGCTTCCGAGGCAAGATCAACGAGAAGACCGGCAATCTCAAGTACGAGAACGCCACTGATGACCTGCATGACGACCTTGTATGCACCTATCTCATGGCAGCATGGTGGGCGACCTACAGCAGGGTCACGGAGCAGGAAGAACAAATCAAGAGCAAGCGCGATGTGAAGGGCTACGACCCGATGGACTACGTGCTTGACGATAGATAACAGGAGGCTTGTATGCCAATCAAGATCGAGGAGCTGCAGATACTTCAGCAGCTGAAGACATCGGCGGACAACGTGAGATCGCAGTTCGAACCCACATGGAAGACGATAGCCCGGAGCATCGACCCCAGCGAGCTGAGGATGCTTGAGCCGTCGAAGCCAGGAGAAGCCTCCATGCAGGACTTCAACAAGATGTACGATACCACAGGGCTCGAAAGTTCGGTCCTTTTCGCTGACGGTCTGCAAGCATACGCTTGCGGGAGAAGCCTGGACTGGTTCAGGATCCAACCGGAAGACAAGGACCTTGTCAAGAGCGATCAGCAGAAGGAGTACTTCCAGAACTGCGAGCGCCACATGATGAACCAGCTCAACAGAAGCAACTTCTACGACTGCTGCAGCGCTTTCTTCGAGCGAGGAGCCAACTTCGCGACAGCTATCATGCTCAGGCTTGAAGACGTCAATCACGAACGCCCGATGTACGTCAATCTTCCGCTTGCTAACTGCTCGCTCATGGCCAACCGCTACAACGAGGTCGACACGCTGTTCAGGACATTCTGGCTTCCTGTATCAGAAGCGGTGCAGGAGTACGGGATAGACAGGCTTCCCTCGGCGGAAACCAATGAGTGGCAGCTCTCACCTAATAAGCTGATCCAGTTCAACGAGTACTGCGGACCGGTCGGAAGATGTAAGCTTTCGATCGAAGGCGATGGAGCATACTGCAACGTCATATGGTGTCAGTCGGACACGACTCATACTGTCATCGAGGAGCTGCTGGACAGCAAGCCATTCTTCGTTTGGCGCTACCGGAACGATCCTAACGGAACTCCTTACGGAGTCAAGGCTCCCGGTTGGATATACAGCCCTGCATCAAGGCAGTTGCAGAGTCAGCTGTCAGACAGTATAAGGATATCCCAACTGCAGGGCAGACCGCCTATCAAGGCAACCAGAGGACTTGAGGTCAACTTCACCCCGAACGGTCTAACGGAGGTTGGACCGGGCGAAGACTTCCAGCCTCAATCGGTCACGGGAGACATGTCAGCTATGATCGACTCAATCAGTCGCTTCCAGGCTCAGATCAGGAGCGGCTACTATGTCGATTTCTTCCTTGCTCTCATGAGCCATATAGATCAGACCAAGACGGCAAGCGAGGCCTACCTTCTCCAGGATGAGAAGAGCGCCATAATGAGCACGTTCTTCAGCAAGCTCGCAAGTGACTTCATTGAGCCGCTTCTCGAAGATCTATGGGCTTCCGAAATCAAGTACGGAAGGCTTCCGCAGGCGCCTCCGGAACTCCAGGACATAAATGTACGAATAGACTTCAAGAGCCCGCTCGCTTCCCAGCAGAGAAGGGCTCATGCTCTCTCTCCGACAAAGCAGTGGCTCTCTGAAATGCTCCAGATCGCACAGGCTGCGCCAAGCGTGACGGACGTTCTCAATCTGGATGAATACGCAAGGATGTCAGGCGAGTACTACGAGGTCGATCAGCGGGTCATGAACAGCCAGAAGGTCGTAGACAAGACCAGGCAGGCAGAGCTTCAGGCTCAGGCTCAGCAGCAGAGCATGGAGAATCAGATCAGCCAGGCGCAGGCAGGAGCGGATGTCTATGCCAAGACCAGCAAGGCGCCGGAAAAGGGATCACAGGCTGAGCAGACTGTTCAGCAAGCAAATAATCAGGGAGGCAGATGATGCTGAATCTAGGAAAGGAAGCGTATGAGTCGGCTATCGCAAGCCGAAGGGCTTGGAATGAGGTGTTCGGCACCAAGCAGGGCAAGGCAGTCTTCACCGCGATCCTGAACAAGCTAGGGTTCTTTTCGGTCATGCCGGAGAAAGTGAAGCCGGAGAACACTGTAGTTGCCAACTGGATGCTTAACCGGATGGGAGTGCTGACGGTGGACAATCTCTCAGACTACGTCGAGAAGATCGTATCGGCAGCAGACAACAAGGATCTGCATCTTATAGATGCTGATGAGGAGGATTAGATGTTAAGAAGATTTCTTAGAGTATTCATGATTCCGGAAGGTGGAGCAGGGGACGGAGCGGCCGCTGGAACGACTTCGACAGGACAACAGGGACAGCCCGCAACTTCTGCACCGCCAGCCCCGGCTGAGCCAGCAGCACAGCCTGAAGCCAAGCCGGAGTTCAAGGCTCCTGCATACTTCTCGCAGTTCAATCCGGACAAGCGAGGAAGCGAGGACTACGCCAAGTACTTAGGCGACAAGGCCACCATCACTGATATGGCCGATGCCTATGTGGCCATGGCCAAGAACGCCGACAAGTCAATAGTCATTCCGGGAGCGGATGCCACCAGAGACGAGCAGCTCGCTTTCCTCGGCAAGCTCGGAGTCCCGGAGACAGCTGACGGATACGAGATCGCCGACGAAGCCCAGAAGAAGATGCTTGCCCCGGAGTATCACAAGATGGGGCTCACCAAGGGACAGGCCAAGGGCGTCACTGCGATGTTCAACAACCTGGCCAAGGCAGGCAATGACATGCTTGCTGGAGCAAAGCAGTCTCGCATTGACAGCTTCGATGCAAGACTTGACGCTGTTCTGGCCAAGAGCTACCCGAACAAGGCAGAGCGCACGGAGGCAGCCAAGGAGACGATGGCTCTTTTCCAGAGATCCATACAGCGCACAGGGCTTGGCAAGAGCTTCGAGGCAGCAGGGCAGATCTATGATGCAGACTTTGTCATGAAGGTCGCTCAGGATGAGAAATCCCGCAATGGAGCAGGATTCGTCCAGGGAGCAGCTGCACCGATGCAGCCTGAAGGCCTGTTCGGAGATTATGACGACAGCTTCAAGACTCGCTACAAGTAGGAGGACGCATCATGCCAAGCATATATCTAGACGACATCATCAAGTGTCTCAACCCGGAACAGAAGCAGCCCGAACCAGCTGCACAGCCGCCAGCAGGAACCGTTCCTTCTGCTCCGCCAGCGCCAGCTGCGCAGGACAAGCCGCCTGAGACAGCACAGCCTCAGGAACCGCCGAAGACTCAGACAGATCCACCGGCACAGCAGGAGTCCAAGGGCTTCCCGGAGTTCTCGGAAGAGTTCATCAAGGCTTTCGGAGAATGACATTGTCGCACAAGTTTTTGTCATAACAGCAAGCTTGTGCTTCAATTACAGAAAGACAGCGGGCTGATAAGAGCACCTGCTGAAGAAAGCCAATGCCACCGAGCAGGGCGCTCTGGCTTTCAATCAGGGAACCGCAAGGCCAGGGTTATAGGAGACAGTATATGGCTACACTTGATTCCTTTACAAGGATGAATATCGTAGAAGCGAACAGAAGAGAAGGCTACACCAGCTCGCTCAGTCTGCTTGCCAACTTGGCACAGAAGAACGATCTGATGAACTTCGCACCGTGGAAGCCAGCTTCCAACGGAATGTTCCACAAGTATCTGCAGGCGAAGAAACTCGGAAAGGGTGCATTCAAGCAGATCAACGGGCCTGTGGCAACTATGGCGTCACAGACAGTCGAGCAGATAGAGCCGATCTGCATGTACGAAGGGGACAGCCCAGTGGATGAGGACCTTCTTAGAGGGCTCTCCGGCGAAGCTGCGAGAAAAGCAAGAGACAGCGAAGACGTTATGAACTTCGAAGGCGGACTGCAGGACTGGAACTCGCAGTTTGTCTACGGATCATCGGACCCGAACGATGGCTTCAAGGGACTCATGGAGCGTAGATCCAAACTGGCAGCGGGAGCCTGCTACACAAGCGGAGGAAATTCCGCAAACAGCCAGAGCTCTCTGCTTCTCTTCGAGTTCGGAGAGAACGGGTTTAACTTCCGCTATGCTCCGGGAATGGCTCCAGGGATCCAGACAGAGGACAGAGGCCGACATTACATTACAGCTCCGACAGGAACAGGCAACTACTGGGCTTGGGTGCGTCACATGGTGATCAGCGGAGGAATGGAGATCAAGGCCGCCAAGGCTCTTCTCCGCCTCGCCAACATCGAGACCGCGCTCAATGTGGACAACTTCATCAAGATGAAGAACCAGCTGCCGAACGTGGGACGCGATGCAATGGGCTTCGCCAACAGAACAGTCCACGCACTGATCGAGACCAACGCCTACAACAAGACGAACATGGCATTCAGCCTTAGAGACATCGAGGGTTTCGGACCTGTGACGATGATTGTGGGAATCCCGATCATGATGATGGATGCGATTACAGACACCGAGAAGGTGGTTTCATAGGAGGCATGAAATGAGAGACGCATTATTGAAATTCGGAAGCCTGTCTCTGGCTACCAAGGCAACAGCAGTCTACAGCGCCGATGTCATCGACTTCGGAGCTTCGCACGATGCGGAATGGGACGAGGCCAACTCTCCCAACGTAGTTGTGAAGTTCAGGGCCGAAGCGGCTTTCGCTGATATCGATGGCTATCAGCCATTGATCCAGGTGTCTGCTGACAACTCAGCATGGACAACCGTGATGACCGGACCGACAGTGTCGGCGCCAGCAAAGAACCAGGTCTACGAGATGCAGATCCCGCGGTCTGACACCGCATGGAGGTACATGAGGGTCGGAGCAACCCCAATCTCTTCAGGAACCTTCACGGCCAAGACGATGAAAGCCTGGATAGAAATCGGCGGACACAACGTCGCCTGATTCGCAATCGATGCCAGCCCGCCCGCCCTCAATAGACGGGCTGGTTCTTTTCAAGAGGGCAATCAGCAGGAGCAGTCATGAGCGACAGCAATCTAAGCTACGACATCCACTGGCTGGACATAGCCAACAGGGCGCTTGCCCTGATAGGGGTGGAGTCTCTGACATCCTTCACGGACGGCACCACAGCGCAGAGGATCGCTACCCAGCTTCTGCCAGCAGCGGTAAGCGATGTATACTCGCAGCATCCATGGAAATGCACACGCAAGCGAGTTCAGCTGGCGCCAAGCGCGGACCTTGAGCCGACAGGCGAGTACATGTACCCGTATCCGCAGGACTTTGCAAGACTTGAGCAGGTTGCCTGCATCGAGCCATGGACAGCAGAGAAGAGCGGGATAGTGACATCAGCAGAGGAAGTGTCGATCATCTACAGTCAGCTTCCTTCGCTTGCAGACGACATGCCGCCGGTATTGGCCAATCTCGTGACTCTCAAGCTTGCGGCTCTGATGACTCTTCCTCTGACAAGCAATTCGACTCTGCTGGAAAGCCTCATGAACCAGTACAACGTAGCCTATTCGATGGCATACCGCAACGACAATGTTCCTAACTCCCGGACATACGAGATCATACCGTGGAACAACGATTCGAGGTAGAGAATGAGCACCTATACACTTTTTAATTCCGATTTCTCTGCCGGAGAAATCTCTCCTGTATTCCTTGGCCGATCGGACCTTGAAAGATACGACAAGGGACTTGAGCTCTGCCGCAACGCAATACCCAATCCGCTTGGATGCGTCTACAAGAGACACGGGACGAAATACCTGGCAACCTTGCCAAGCGGCACAACGGCCACTCTTGCCATTTTCGACGCAGGAAACCATGGACGCTATGTAGTAGAATTCACCAACCTTCTGATCCGATTCTGGACAGACTCCGGGATGCTCGTGCAGTACAATTCAGCAGACTTCTCAATCGTCTCAGCATATGCATCAAGCGAGCTGTCAACGATCCGCACAACCATGAACAAGGGCATCATGTACATCGTCCATGGAAATCACAAGCCAGCCACTATCAGGCTGGGATCTGCAAGCGAAGCACCGTTCGTGCTGGAAGAGTGCACATTCACCGGAGGGCGTCTTTTCGATGAAACAGGCGACTATCCTACATGCCAATGCTTCAAGGGCGGAAGATGGTACCTTGCCGGAACAGACAACGAGCCCAACTCAATCTTCGCTTCAAGACCGCCAGATGCCGCATCGAGAGACAGATTCACAGACTTCACTTTCAATGATACCGATTCAAGCGGCGAAATTGTAGTTCGCACAAGTAATGCGATCTATCATCAGGAGTCGGATATGTACGGTTCAAGGATCAACTGGCTAATCAACGCTCAGCGCGTGCTTGCTGGAGCAGGGAAGAGCATATGGATGAGCGATGGAAGCATTCCGACCCCATCAACGTTCGACATGGATATCACTCTTCAGGGAGGCTGTTCTTCTACGCCTCCTCTGGCTCTTGACAACTACATTGTCTATGCGGACTTCGGTGGCAATCATGTCTACATCATGTCATACAGCGAAGACAGTGACGGCTACACCAAGTCCGTCTTATCAAGCACCGCAGGCAATATGCTTCTTGACGGAATCAAGACAATGGCATTGATGCAAGGCAAGCAGTCGATCATCTGGATAGTCACCAACGAAGGAAATCTGGTCAGCTGTACATTCGAACCATCATCAGGCATCAATGGCTGGGCATTGCATCAGCTTGGAGGAGCAGCTGCCAAGGCGGAGACGCTGATAGTCCTTCCTGGAGATGAGGACAGCGCAGACTCGCTCTGGATAGTCGTCAACAGATCCGGAACGCTTACAATTGAGAAAATCGATGCAGAATCTCCCGAAGAAAGGGGTTTCGGCAACTACCTGGACTCTTCAGTCACTCTGACATTCAGCACGCCGACGGACACGGTCTCGATACCACGATTCGCCAGGCTTGCTGTTTCTGCAGTGGCAGATGATGCAGTTCTTCCGAACAAGGTTCCGGATGCAAGCGGAACCATCGTCTACGACAGATCATTCACAAGCATCACTGTAGGCTTCAACTACACGATGACAATCAGGACTGTCCGCAGGGAGATCCCGGCCAACGGCTCTTCGCAGATGAACCGCAAGAACATACAGGAGGCCTCCCTCAGGCTCTACCAGTCTCTTGGTGGCAAGGTAGGCAAGTCTCTATATGACACGATACCTATTCTCCCGATAGTCGCAGGAAGCTATGTTTTCGACAGCCCTCCGCAACTGTTCACAGGAGACAGGAAGATCTCCATCTCAGCAAGCACGGACGAAGAGAGCAGGCTCTATATCATAAGCGATGATCCGATGCCGCTCTGCCTGCTTGCAGTCATGATCAGATTCGGTATCAAGGAGGTATGACATGGAACTGTTTCTTCTGGCACTTCTGGGACTTGGTTCAGCAATGCTTGGATGGGTTAATTCTGGCTGGAATGACCAAAAAGAGGAAATTACGAATTTTGAAAACAGAAAAGATGACCTGACTGCTTATCAGGAACAATTCGATACCCTGAAACACTATACAGTTCCACAGCTGGAAAGCAATCTTAATACCACCAATCAGAACATAGAAGCCTATGCGAAATACATAGATCCTGAAACTGGACTCGTTGATTTCACAAAGACATCCGAAAGCCTTGCGCTCAAGCAGGATGTACAGTCATATGATGACTACCTGAATAACTGGCAGCTGTCCTATGATAAGCAGATAGCAGCTCAGGAGACTCAAGGCAAGAGCGATCTAAGCCAGCTGATGGCCAATTGGTCGGACGCAGAAGTGCTTGCAGCAGATAGAGGCGCTTCCGGTTCAATGAGCCTTGTGGCCCTGCAGCAGAAACAGAAAGTAGTTGATTACGCAGGAAGCGATCTTTCTCTCGCAGGAGATGATGGCCTTTATGGCTTGACCATGAATGAACTCAGAACCACTCTTGCCACAAACAAGAGCGAGGCCGAGACATCAAGAAGCACTGCTGCGCAGATGTATGACGAAAGCCTCACAAGACAGAATCAGGATTATGCAGACTTGCTGACTACTAAGAACAATCAGGTCACTGCTCTTGGCCAGGAAAAAGATAATCTTGCCAAGGCCGAACAGAACGTCACTGACGCCTCAAGCTGGATAGATAAGCATCAGAGCCGTTACGACTATCTCGTCAAAAAACATGACGCATAGGAGCACTTCGCATGAGAACCACATCTGCTGATTATTCTTCATTGGCAAACGCATACCAGAACAAATATGCAGTGCAGAGAGGCGCTGATCGGATCAAGACGTACAGATCTCAGGATGCTATCAGAAAGACTGATAACATCATCAGCACTATCAACAATGTCATCAGCGTCGCACAGGCAGGAGCCAAGCTTGCCGGAAACATCAATAATCTTGTGCAGGAGAACCAGACTCAGGAAGTGAACAAGAGTCTCACCGACTGGCAGGCTCAGTACCAGCAAGCAGTCACAACAAGCATTGCCAACAACAAGACCTACTTCCGTACTAATGACGAGACCGGAGAAGCGCAGCTGGTCATCGACCAGGATATCCTCGATATGCAGTCTGATTACCGGTCTCAGATCGAAGCCTCTGATTACACCAAGAAGATCAAGCAGTCTGCTCTCCAGAGCCTCGACAGCATGTTCGCAGGCAGTCAAGGAACGATGCTCACCCAAGCCCTGCAGCGCCAGCAGCAGGCCACCAACAGCGCCTTCGATGTCAATCTGAATACCAATGCCTATAACCTCGACCTTCAGACCCCTATCGGCGAGAACGGCTACAGCAATGGCTTCGCAGTGATCAGCAGCCGCAAGGATCTGTCGGAGAACGAGAAGTCGGCCTACATGGCGTCATACAAGGCCAAGGTCGATTATGGCAAGGCCGGAGAGATCGTCGGGCTCACAGCCCGCACCGAAGGGACGGCAGCGGCCAAGGCCAAGGCTCTTGAGCTCAAGCAGCAGTACAGCTTCACTGAAAATCAGTACCAGGCTCTGGTTTATTCAGGCAATGCTTCAGCATCGCTGGAAAGCGCTTCAGTCCTTCAGATGGCCACTGATGCATTTTCCTCGGCGCTTGACGCCAATGCCAGCCCTGCTGCTGCCAAGGCGGAGATCCTGCAGAGCATCTCAAGCCAGCCGCAGGAGCGCAAGGAAGCCGTAGAGACAGCTCTTGACGCAAAGCATGTACAATGGGCTCAGAAGCAGATAGTGCCCTATACCACAGGCCTTGACAACATGACCCGTGACGAACTGGTGGTCATGAAGGGACTTCTCGAGGACAGCTCGCCGATGTTCTCCGGAGGCGCTGAAAGCGTCAAGGATAGTGCAGTATCGGTCATAGACTCATACATAGCGCAGTGGGACAAGTCAGATGCTGCAGCAGCCAAGACCGCAGAATCAGAGAGCCTTGCAGACATCAAGAAGAGAGTCGCCGACCAGACTTCATACATGAACAATGCTTATCTGAGCTTCCAGAACGGAGAGATAAGCGGAAAGACCGCAATCCAGCTTGTAACTAACTATGCCAATGTTGATGAAAGCGATGAAGATAATACCAAGGCTTTCGAATTTATCGGCAAGGTTATCAAGGAAGCTGTTCCTGCAAGCCAGAAGGCTTTCGCGGATGACATGCTCGCTAAGTACAAGTCATCGCTTCTTGACTCCATGGGATTCAAGGATACCTCGAAGATGGATGCAGACCAGTTGTCTGACTATTACAGCGCCGTTACATGGGCAAACGGAGCAATAGCCGATCTGTTTCTTTCTACTTCTACATCAAACTTATCAGTCGCTGACATAGGCTCACAGTTCCAGTCGATACTTGACTCGACTACAGCCAAAACTCTGGACATAGTAAGCGCAGGCACTCTGTACGACCATCTTGGAGCACTTCCAGTCAGCGGAGCATACGATGCCCAGGAAGCATTTGCCTCCGGAATGTACGTCTATCCAGACCCGCAGACAGGCCAGTACAGATGGCAGAGCTCAGATGTCAAGCAGACCTTCGATGACATGACGACCGCTTTCAAGGAAGTGCTTGAGGACAATGGAATAGAAGTCGCACCGGTCGCAGGATTGCTTGAAGCAGATGGCAATCTGCTGGCCATACCGGTATTCCAGGGCACGGATGGCAAGCGTTACATGGTAAGCAGGGAAGGAATATTCCGGGTCACCGACAACGGCATGGCGGAGCTTGTCCCAAAGACCGCTGAAGGCCAACAGTCAATGGCTGTCAATAATCAGTTCACAGGCGATGCCAAGACAGTTGCAGAAGCGCAGCTTCAGGTCAATCAGGTGCGTGCTCCTGAAGCTCAGTCCAAAGACATGCAGACAAGAGACCCATATGCATATCTTCCAGAAGGCCAGAGCCAGAATTTCAAGCTGAGCGACATATCCAAGGCATGGAGCCAAGGCGTTACAAAGTTCGTCACTTGGCTCTTCGGCGGCAAGAATGGCAGCAAGCTCAAGACTGTCCCTTCGGATAGCATAAAGTGAGGTTAGGATGGAGATAATAGATGCTTACGGTACTGAAAAGAAGAAACAGGCGGTCACGCCGCAGATAGCCAAGGAATCTGAAGGACTGATAGATTATCAGGAACGCAGACAAGGGCTCAGGAACCCCTTGTCTGTTCCTGCTTCCACAGCCAAGCAGTCACAGCCGGAACAGCAAGAGCCGCAGGCTGTCTCGATCCAGCAGCCGCAGACCGGCGTGATGGCCACATCCAAGGGCTATCAGAAGGTTCTTGCAGATGCAGCGCAGTATCAGACTCAGAGCCAGAACCAGTTCAGCGGCATAACGGTCAGTCCGCAGGAATACGGCATCATCACAAGTGCGATGGCTCGGAGCGATGATCCGGTCAAGACAGGCTCAAGATATGCCCAGGCATTGCTCTACTCACGCAACTACGGAATACCTGTATCAAACGCATACGACAATCTGGACTCGCTCAATACAGCTCTTACCGGCAGGAAAGTGGAATACACCCCGACAGGGCTTCAGTCTGTCGCCAATTCCTTCAAGGTCGGCCAGCTGTCAATGGACAGATCAGACGTTGCATCCAGATGGGAAGCTGCCTACAGGAGCGGCAATGAAGCGCTTGCCAATCAATATGATATGCAGCTTCAGCAGATTGACGCCGAAATGCAAGCTCTGCAAGACAACGCTCCAAGAGGGCTTGGGACAACACTACTCAAGCTCGCTGCTGAATCAACGCCGTACACAGCAAGGATCCTTCTCAAGGGCGCCACGATAGGCGCAGGCGTCGCATTGACAGCAACAGGAGTCGGAGCCCTTGCCGGAGTGCCCCTTGCGGCAGCTGGAACGCTAGGAGGCATCGGATCCGCTTTCTCAACAGCCTCAATCTACACAGCCGCTTCAGCAGCTGGGTCGTGGAAGGCCGGATACGACCTCAACAGATCCTCTCAGTACTATGACTTCATCAAGGCAGGAATTGATCCAACGGCGGCAGACTGGGCTTCAAGCGTCGGCTCTTCTGTCAGTTCAGGCATTGAAACCTTTCTTGGGGAAGTGCCGCTCATCAGCAGGGCAATCTCGGGCAGGGGAGTATCCAAGCTCACGTCCAAGGTCATGAGCAGGCTTGCCCTCAACGGAACATGGGGAGCCCTTGCCACGGGCGGGGTGGAGTATCTGATGAGCTCAGCTGAGGAAGGCCTCGAGGAAGTGCTTCAGGAGTTCACCGACAGCGCCGCGGAAGCCGCTGCATACGAGCTGAGCGACAAGATAGCGCCTAAGAAGAGTATCCCTGTTCTCAAGCGTGCGTTGCAAGCAGGACTTGCAGGCTTCGGCGCTGCTCTTGTCATGGGAGGCTTGCCAGCGGCAGTCAATGCCAAGGTCTCAGTCCAAGATGCGAAATACCTTAATCAGGAAGCAGCGGAGACACCATCCCGCGAAGCTTTCGTTAAAAATCACATGGAAGACGCCTCATTGTCCGGACTGGAAGAGAAGGAGCGCAAGGACGCTCTTTCAGGCGTCTGGGAGAAGCAGCAGGCCAAGGCTTCTGCACAGGAAACTCCTGAGACCAAGGCAGAGCTTTCAGCTGTTGACATAGATGAGATTGACCAGCCGGAAAACATAGGCGAAAAGGATGAGAACGGTAATGAAATCCAGGCCATACCGTCCAGATATCCTGATAGGCAGATCGAACGCATGGTCGACGGCAGACTGAGGACTCAGGAAGCCAGGAAGAACTGGCCTGTAGTCAATTCAGACGGTTCCGAGACCCACATGCTGCTGCTTGGTAGCATGGGCGACAATCGCCGATACGGCAACATACGATACACCATGGACGGATCAAGCACGATCCGCATCGACCAGGTACAGACAAGACCAGGCTACGATGAGATTGTGGCAGACGGCATCAAGGAGCTTGGAAGACGATATGAAGGCTATGACATCCAGTGGGATCCTGAGATCTCTTCACAGCAGGCCGTCATGACAAAGCTCATAAGTGACAACCCACGAGGCTCAGACAAGGGGCTGAACTGGTATGATCCACTCACGGATACGGATGAAGCGATTGCTCTGGGAAAGCTCATCAAGCGGCGATTTGGCAATCTGAATCGTGACGAGTCCACTGTTGCTGCACAGCTTTTGCAGCTTGTGGCCAAGAGCCAGGGCAAGAAGGTCAATCAGTGGCTTGTGGACAATGTAAGCAGTTTCGAGAACGCAGACATGGGAGCAGGACGCAAAGGCGGAATCGAGTTCAAGGAGACAGAGCAAGGAATCAGGGCGACAATCTATGCCGCCGAGAACGCAGACTTCTCCACTTTCGCACATGAGACATTCCATCTTATTCGCCATGCTTCCGGAGACAGCACAGAATTGGCCACAGCGCTTCAGGAAGCCTCCAGGACGGAGGATTTCGCCAAATACGTAGACGAGCACAACTCAATCATCCACATGTCCTCAGCCGAAGCCATTGAAGCAGTCCAGAGCTTCTCTGAAGATGGAAAGTGGACAGTTGCCCAGGAAGAGCTCGCCGCTACGATGTTCGAGTCATACCTCAAAGACAACTCGACCGCTTCCCCAAAGCTGAAGAACTTATTCCAGAAGATAGCGGACTGGTTCGGACGCATCTACCAGAAGATACGAAGCACAGTCAAGATGGATGACAGGGTGGTCAAGGCGTTCGATGAGATGCTTGCAGGCAACCCAGAGCTTGCTAAGACCATACAGAACCAGAATAGGGAATCAACTGAAACGATTCTCAACCAAATGGATGATTCACCTGAATCACAGTACGCTGCCATTGAAGCCAAGTACAAGGGAACAGACCAATGGCTCAAGGCTCCTAATGGCAATCCTACCAATCTGACAGAGCGTCAATGGGTGCAGGTGCGCACCCCGAACTTCATCAAATGGTTCGGAGACTGGATCAATGATCCTTTTCATTCTTCTGAAGTTGTCGATGATAATGGAGAACCGTTACCTGTATTTCATCGCACATCTGCAGATTTCGACACATTCGATCGTTCGCAACTTGGCCATTATACTTTTGGAAATGCAAACGATCTGGAATCCGAAGCTACTTCTGCTGTGGGATTCTGGTTCAATAGTAAAAAGGATGTTCTGAAGTATCACGATAGAACTATAGAAGCATTCTTGAATATCCGTTCTTCATGGCATCCGGGTACTTTGACAGAAGGTCTGGAAGTAGAACTTGCATCTTTGGCAGAAGATGAGGAAATAGAAACACCAAAAGCTCTTGGAGAAAGATATGCACTTAGGCTTGAGAATAGAAATTACGATGGCTTGATTCTAACTGATGATGAATTAGGTGGAACTTCATTTGTTGCACTTGACCCAAACCAGATCAAGTCTGCCACTGATAACAATGGAGAGTTCTCTGCTGACAATGACAGCATTCTGTACCAGACTCAAGATAAGAACGATGCCCTGATCAGCGAGC
>CAZBNS010000031.1:0-9773 GCA_964493475.1 uncultured Rhizobiaceae bacterium
CAAACAAACTTTTTTTTAAAAAAAATAGAATCTATCGTCGCAATTTAAGCAGATCGTCACTGCCAGATTTCCCACGTATATCAAGCAGCGGCGACGAACTACTAGTATACGACAAACTATCACGCGCTTTTTTACTCCGTGATTTCTCGGTCTGTGCTAGCGACCCTCTTGCAGATGTCGTCCCACTTCGTCTTCGACCATCTTCCTTTCGTGTTTTTCTTTTTCTTTTCGTGCTCGAAGATTTTTTTCTCCCGCCTCTTTTTAGCGGCTTCTCCTCTACAGCGGAGGATCTCTTACCAATTGATGATACAACTGTTTTTACTGTAGATTTTGCAGTTGATTTGATCCTATCTGCAGTTGGGCTCCGCTTCGCAGCAGCAACTCGTGATTTCAACTCAGATTTTCTCCTCAGCTCCTCTTTCCGTACCTCCAAAGCTTTAGCTCGGGCCTCTCTTGCCTCATTCTCCCGACGTAATTTCTCAGCCTGTTCATCAGCATCCTCCTTACTCGGTCGAAATCGACGTCTCGCAGCATCCGCTATACGTTGCCCAAAAGACGCCGCCATATTAACCTACCTCCTGCGGCGCTTATTCAGCCCAACAGATACAGATCCCGCCTTCTGCTTAGATCGTTTCATCGCAGCTTCAACCGACATCTTCCGGCAGCTACGCCGTTTAGAATAATTTTTCTTCCTCATTACATTAACATAAGTTGTCATATCTTATATAAGTCATCTGAAAATACGTTTCAGCCTATCCTTGAAAACACTTAGGAGAAATACCGCAACCCCAAACAACGGGATACAATACAGAAAAATATACAGAATGCCCATCATTGGCTCAACGGTGGAGCTATATCCATTATCCCAATCTGTATTCTCCAGATTATACATATTGGCATCCAGGAAACTCATATGTATCTCATCCACAGATAAACCAAAAGCAAACGCTGCAATGACCCCCACCACTCCGCAAATAATCATCACAATAAATGCAGACCAAATTGATGATACAGTACTCATACGCGCCCCCCCTGTACCGCATCAATCAACAATGCCACTCCAAAAAACACAATAGCAACCCCTGGTGTAAGCAGAACAAAATCAAGATTTGCCGAAACAACCTCTCCAGTCTGATTCGAAACAGATCCCGTGCCAATAAAATAGTTCACCGTAGGCACAATATACGTCAAACTCGAAACTACAAAGATCCACAACAGGCCCGCACAACTCACCAGCACCGACCATAAAATGGCCCTCCATGCTGCCATTAGCACACACCTCCGGCCGAGCAAGGGGCAAAAAAAGAAACGTTTCCTTGTTTGATATATTTATTTATCCCCCCGAGCATCTTTATATATATCTTTTCCATCATTTTTTACGGGATCTCCTTAGGAATCCATTGTTTACTCGTCCAATATCTCCAGTTTACATTACTGATACCAGCCATTTGCATTGCCTCACGGTGCTCTGCACCCTCCCTCCGATAACTCTCATAGTCTGCATACTTACGTTCCGCTCTGATTTGCGGCATACCTCGTTTCTGAATAAATGCCTCAACCTGCTTACTATTATCATTAACCACATTTGGATCATTATCTCTCTTCGCTTTTTCAGTTGCTTTCTCACGTTTAACAGTATATATGTCATACATCTCTTTTGAACATTTCGGATATACGACGTATGACACAACTGCATTCGCCCAAATCAGATAATAATAATACGGTACATCAGCACGGAAATTCTTATCGATCTCAAACAACTTTGACATCGTATGTTCAACTTTGCGCCGCATTGGTGCAGTACTTTTCTGCATCTCGCATAAATGGGACGCCATATTTCGCGGGACCTTATCAAGCGTAAACAAATCAGGAAAAGAAAAAAACTGCGCCTGCCTATCAATACGATTGATCATAAATGTACTATTCTTATTTTTATTCGCATTTGATATACTATTCCGGGAATTCCACGCCTTCGCAGTTATATCATCATAATCCTTAATCAGATATTTCCCCTTCTGCATCATCAGATCATCGGCATCCTCTTGAGAAATACAAGCAATAAGATCCTCATTAAAATAATTACGGCTTCCCTTTAGTGTGGGGTCACCATCTTCAATATATGACACCCAACCGGCAGTACATTCAGCCAACCGGAGATCTTTCACTGATTTTCCCGAACCTCGAAACCCCGCAGTTAATTGTGACACATCAAGCGCAATCTTATCAGTAATGATCTTTGCATAATATTTTGCAAGATCAAACTCATATACCAAATCTGGATCCTTCCGCAGCTGATACTTACCATAGTCACCATCCCAACCCGGGGGGCCACGACAAACACCAATTATATTGCGGCGTCGTATGGGAAAATGCCGGCCGATCCATAACGATATTTTACCCACACACTCGCAGGCAACCCGTCTCTCTAAATAGATCTTCTCACTCTCGGAAAGGTCACGCACATTCTCAATACCCATCGTATCACAATAATGGCGTAAAACCTCAGAAGATCTCCTATAATACATCTCCCTAAGCTCATCTTGTTTTGCCAGATCGTCAACAAGCGATATCATAGACATACAGCCATTCTCTATCCTGTAATCGGCATCACTCCCCACCTGACAGCAGCATGCAAAAAAATCACCATACTCTTGGTAATAATTGTTCAGAAATTCGACTTTCGGCGGTGACATCCCATTACTACCGATTGGTGTTATCACCTGTACCGGCCCAAACTCAACATCGTTCATACTGTAATCTCCTCAATCATATCAAATGTTAATGTGACCTGCTGGGTAATTGACCAAAATTTGCTAAACCAAACATGGCATTCTGCAATAATAGTATCAGATATTCGTGTATCGATCTCTCTCATTGCCATATCCGGAATCATCTCGCGAGCGCCCAAGTTATGGCGAGATCGATACTCCTGCACATATTCTCTCTCTAAATTATCATACAGATTAAACAAACGAGTCTGTAATGCCTCATCCTGTACATATGCAACCATCGCAGCTGCTGCATCGGATATCATGCGCGGATATCGATCTATTGATCGTTTTCTCTCCCTGCTCATAACCGTGCGATTCTGGAAATATTGATGTACATATTGTTCATCTGCTTTTTCCAAAGGCAAATCAACAACCCACCCAATAGATTTATCATCAGACTTAATCATTTCACACCTACAATACCGGCGGTATTCAGGAATTCGATCCACGATTCTGCCACTTCCAAACCGGAATTGGCTAAATCGATTCCCAGCGTTTTTCTATTCCTACTCTCACCCATACAACGTTTGAACCACTCGGCAATCACACCATCAAGCTTCTTCGCATCCTCAGCACGCTTTGTTATCATTTTGTGGCGCGTTAATTGCCATAGTTGATAGAACATATCATAAAACTCCAAAAGTTGATTCTCAGGCGTTCCACGTGCTGAAAAAATGGCTTGATGGAGATCGGCAGCAGTACTAATAGTTCTGGTGTAGCAATACTCCAAATACCCATCAATAGTATTTGATTCAGATCCACCACTCACCATTTTTAGGCCGCTCCTCCGCTAGAAACAACGATATATACAATAGCAATTGCAACGGCTCCAAGAACCATAAGTACACCATACGGCATTATGTCCCTAAACGTCGTTTTGCTCATCTTTGCATACAAGGCATGCATCCTGTCAATTATTTTTTTGATGATTACTGTATCGTGACTATATGGCATTACTTCATAGGCATAAGCATGATTCCAATAATACATCTGTGGAGGATATTTAGCCGTACCTATCTTGCGAATAATGATTTTCTTTGCAGGATGGAACAGATTTCGTATGATCCCCCTTAATCCTTTTTTTGGTTCAGGATCATCTCTAATAATCTCCTCAGACTCCTGCATAAAATCGCTCGCAGAATTGCCATTAACAATCTCCCCTCTCGGAATGATCGTTAAGGACGTACAAATACTTTTACAATCGAGTATTGCTGCAATTAATGCATCCTCATCTATACCCCCCTCCTCATCTGATATAGTTATGGGATAATTATCACAATCATATATCAAATCCGTATCGGTAGTAAAGATAAGTGTTGTTAACTCCACATCAGATAAAAAGCTCAACTCCGGATGTTTTTTACGGCACGTGGGAACCATCGTATTCAGATATAAGCTACTCATCGCATCAATTACGATTGGCGTCTGAGGAGAACAGGTATATATCTCAACTCCCTTCTCAAATCGTGCGGGCTTCGCTGTTTCAAACATTGCGGGATCTGCAGCAATGACACCATTTTTCAACGTGTAATACGGGTGCTCGGGAGTTTCCTTCTTTGCGCATTCTAAATAGGTATTTCCAGTTGATTCATAGACTGCAAATAGTTTTGCGCCCTTATTACGTTTCATCTTATATTTAATGAATTCCCGGCCGGATTTTCCAATCAATGAGATGCCGATTATTGCAGTAAATCCGCATCCGGTCAATAATCCAACTGCGAACCCTACCGGTATGGCCATGTCCATCATAATAGTTTACCTCGTTTCTTTTTATCTACATTTTCCACATCTTCAACAATACCAACACGCGCAACACGTTCAAATATGCGTATACCAATACGTCTTGGTCCCGTGGCATTGCTTGCCTGGAGATGGTAATGCCCCATACACACCTCTTTGATATGCGACAATTGGGGGTTCTGCAGATCGGTTCGTCTACCAGGTATTAAATCGAGTGCAAGTTCAGCGCGCAGAGCAAATATCTCCGTTACTCCTGTTTGATTGGAAAACGGCACAACGGGACGGGCGTACACGTTTAGCCAGATCGTTAGACCGTCAACAAATCGTTTTGAGAGATTCCCATAACGATTATTCAAACTGGATATGAAATTCTCAGCAAACTTGCTATCGTACGCCTGGGAAAGATATCGAAGATCGCTTTCGCCAAACGATTCTTCAACAATACCCTCAACAATATTGGCGCCGCTGCTCTGCAGTAGTGTTTCAGTAGGGGATGTCATAATCAAAAATCAAAAAAGAGTGTCTAGAAGACACCCAGCAGCTTCAGCACTACCATGATAACTGCGATCAGTGCGCAGAGTACAATCAGGGGGCCAACCTGCTCCCACAGCTCAAGGCCGGTGGGAAGATTTGTGTTCGTTGTGGTATTCCAATCCCCATCAGTGCTCGGCATTGCATCATCAACGGATGCGCCGATAACGGGAACGAGGGAAAACATAACAATCAGTGATATCATACCGCCCGCGAGAGCGACCAGTACGCCAATAATTGGTAATTCTCCCAGGTTCGTAAATCCGAATCTGCGTTTTGAAACCATGTTGAGATTTGTATGTCTCTGAACAAGGTTTGGCGTTGTAGTCATGAACATAAGTTGTTTTACCTCTATCATATTAACATAAGTTGTTATGTCTTATATAGGTCATCCAAACCAGATCAAAATAATTGGATTAAAACTGATATTACGGCACATCCCGATGTAATAGCAAGCGGAAATATGAATGGAATACGATCTGTTTTATTTAGTATTGCCATCATTAATGCACAACCTGGTGCAACAGCCAAACAAATTACACCAATAGGTATGAAGCCAAGAGATAATGGCAAAAATGCCAGTAATACGATTATCATAAACACTGCGTCGGCACCATTTAATAATCTGACAAAACCCAGAGCAAATAATAATATGCATATGGATACAGTTATTTGAGTGCGTAAAACGATGAATGGTGTAGGTTCTGCAATGACAAGAGCGATCCCTAGGACCGCAGGAATTACCCCGGCTATCCACCAATTATAGGGTATAATGTGGTCGCGAATGTCTTTCTTCGCATATATGCATAGGATAATTGATATAAGTATGGCTGGAATACAAGCCAACATACTAACGTATCCACCATAAAAAAGCCAATATAACTCCAATCAATACAATGATCAGCGCAAAAACCGGCAGTAACTGCATAACTGTTAAACCAAACTCATTGGCAACAGAGAATGTTATCCCCATCTCTTCGGGAACATCCGAGGTATTTACACCGCCGACCATCACAGGTAAAAATAATAGTGTGCATATTATTGCCCCAACAACGAGGAGCAATCCGCCAAGTACAGTCCAATTCATAACGAATCCTCATATTTTTTAGATCTAATGATCTGAATAATACCAAATGCCAGACATCCGATAAACAAGATAGTACACAGGATGTATAGATATGATACTGTCGCGTCTATCATCTGTATGGGAACATACTCCAGTGTTTGATTTACCTCAAGAGCAACTATGTCGCCCACATTGCCGGCGGCTGACTGTATAGCGAGATATATTGATAGGAAAATGCCTATCACACAAACTAACATATCCGCATAGGGTATTTTACCATCTTGTCCTACTAGGAAGAGATAACCTCCAAGAATGATAATTACGAAAGTAATTATAATAAAAATCAGTGTGGGAATCAATCTATTTCACCTCTTGACACAAATACGTATATTATTCCACATGATACGATCGTGATCAACAATACCATAATCATGCCCTGCCATGCTTCGGGCATAAAATAGATAATAAAACCATTAAGTCCAATACCAATAACTGCAGGAATGCGCGTACTTCCAGTGTTGAACCAGATCAGCAACGCTGGGATCCCAAACAACACTCCATAGAATATGGCTTCCCCTAAGGCATCAATATAAGGCTGCATTGCGTTTGCCTCTATCCAAACCAAACTTTCCAATGACATGTTTTCCGTAACATTTGATAGGATGTTTTGATAAAGGCCATCATTCGGAACCTCTATTGTAGCAACCGCGGTTGGTCGAGCTGTTACATTGTCAGCAGCAGCGCCTCCGCTCAATACAATTAGCGTGATAAAAATTAATAGAATTGGAATCCTGATCTTCATTTGATCGGGGCGCCAAAATCGCCCGTGGGTTGATAATTTAGAATATAATTCGCGAGATACTGAGACCATGCCTGATTGCCCTCAGCATCAGTATACTCATCTACAGGGGGCGTTGCCGGTTCCTTTCCGCCAATGATTTCCCCTATGTTTTTAATAATATCTGTGATGATGTTGCCCTCTCCATCTTTAAGATCATTGTCCGTTTGTTTACTGACAAATTTAATTAATTTTTCATCAGCACCAAATACAACAGACATCTCAGACAGTTTTTCAGTTGGATTTTTTTCAGAGTCGGCCCGAATTGACCCAACTGATTCCGAATAATCGTACCAAACTATAGGAGTTCCGGATATTTTCTCAAGAATGCTCTCCTTGACATCGAGTGTTGGTATTGCAGTAGCGGACCCCACGATCAAGGCAAATCCAACTAAACACACACACAACAGCGTTATTATGATATATGTTCTCATAAAAAAGTATTTAGTTGCCATGTGTAATATACCTTACCTAGGTTTCGGCCTATTCAGGATCCACGTAACCACATCCCATATATACACGATGTAAATGACTCCCTGAATACTCCAGGCAATAACGGGCGGCACTCCAATGGATACTAATAAAATGGCTAGTAATATAACTGATCCTAATGATGTCAGTAGGACGTTCACAACAGTCCCCCCAATTACAGTAATTGAGTTCCATGGTGTGTTTAGTGCACTATCTGTAAACGCGGATATCTGATCTGCAGACATCTGAAATGCAACCGTTGGTATGTCCATATCCGGAAATGTACCAAACGATGTGAATATAGATAGTATTGCTCCGAATATTGCTAAAAATATAAGGATAACATATGATCTCATTACCTATCACCTGCCATCATGAATAATATTGCCACAATACTGGAAAAGGATAGACAGAGTACCAGTGTTGGCGTACTGATCATTTCCTCGATCTGCCAAAACCAACCTATGGCAAACATTAACCACATGAAAAGGCTGGTTGCCATGGCCCCCATAGATACAGTCGCTTTTGTGAACGCAGCTCCAATAGCGAATGTAGCAAATATGGCAATCCATGTTAATATAATGGGGGGTATGCCTATATCGATGCGCGGACCGTTAAAGTATATTGGATAGTTTTTTAGATATTGACCCTGAGATGTTGTGGCATTGATAATTACATCAAATTCTTTATTATAATAATTTGGGATGCTGAACGTCAAATTAGCAGCATTCGACGGAGCGTGCCAAGAATCTATCAGATCGTTATTGTTGTCGTAAATGTCAATAGCGATGTAGCTAGTACTTAGCAACCAATCATTATAGGTTACATGTATCTCCCCATTTGCTGCAATTACTGATGAGGTAATATTTTGTTCCCCTGCAGTTGAGATAGAGGTAAATGTAAATGTGTATGTTGATATCCCGGGGCCGATATTGTAATATTCAGTTTGGGTTACACTGCCATATGTAACAGATATTTTATAGCGAGTATTTGGCAAAACCATGAATGTAACTCTGCCCATGCTATCTGTCTGTAATGTTTGCGGAGAACTAGTCAGAGTTTCGCCCATTATGAAATTGTATAGTTTATTTAACAATTCTATTGATGTTGAAACTTCGACGCCAACACATGTTACAGTTGCATTGGGTAACAGGCTGCCATAATCGTTGTAAACTAACCATGAACAGGATATGGGTTCATACTGTGCGCCGTATCCGGACACGACCGCCCCGCCAAGATCAACATTCAGTGTTGTGTCTCCGGTTATCGTTATGGTCTTCGATGTTTGCGCATATCCCGTTGCGTTTACGATTACTATGTAGCTAGCCCCATCAATTAGGGGTGCAAAATACGTTACACCACTGTTCGTTATCTTGGTGTCAAGTGTATATCCCGTGCTGTTTTGCAGAGTCACAGTAGATTCTGCAGATACGATCGTGTTCCCCGAGAGTATATTAACGGTCAATGTTGAACCGTTGTATCTGACCTGGGTCGTATCATAAGCAATGTATCCATCATTCTGAAAGAGGAATACGCCGTAATTGCCATTTTCGGTAATGGTGTTTATGGGTATTGTTTGAGATCCGGATACAATGTCACCAGAGCCGGTAATGGCGATACTGTTTATCAGTGATACGGGGGCATAGGTTGTATCAAGCAGCCAAAATTGCAAACTATAACTATTCTCCGAACTGAATGGTGTTATTGAGTAGTTTGCAATAATTTCAGTATCTTCTGATATATAATAGATGGTTTTATCAAGATTTACATATGTATTTCCAATAGTTACGGCATTATCCAGAGTGTAAGAGGCACTTCCTCCAGGGCCGTTTGCAGTTGCTGTAACATCATATATACCTGAGATTAGATAGGTGTGGGTCGTTGTTGAGCTTGTGGTTGTAACTGTTTCGGACCCGTCGCCAAAATCCCACGTCCAATTATTCACCGACCCTCCGGATGATGATGATGCCTGAAAAGATATTTGTGTATTTACTTCTGCAACTTCGGGGATTACTGTTATAGATATACCGGCTGGCAATGCTGGCAGAATGGTCAGGGATGTATATGCGGGTGTTGTAGTTGTACCTAATCGAGACCCATATGCCGAAACAGTGTAAGTTCCGGCAGTGGGATATGCATATCGATTAGGATATACGGGCGATGTTTTCCCATATAGATCTATAATACTAAAATCACCATCCCCAAGATCAATAAAAATATATGACTGTCCAGACGTCGTTACAGCATCCCCGCCTGTAAATGCTATACTGAAATTAACATAATTATTAATATTCTGGGGATTTGGTGTGGCTGTAATAGAAGATACAGTAACGGGCGTGGTATATGCGATTGCTGA
>CAZBNS010000031.1:9873-16879 GCA_964493475.1 uncultured Rhizobiaceae bacterium
GCAGAAGCCGGCAATGCAAGAAGTAATATCAGCAGCAGGCTGATTGTTGTGATCTTAATAAATTTCGATATCATTTTCGTTTCCTCATTGTAAGCAAATCGTTAACGGATTTTGATTTTGATTTTCGGCGTTTTCCAAATAGATCTTTGGCAGTTGGTAAATAATTGGATATGAGCCTATATTCACCAGTATTTCGGGAGGGACGTCGTTTTCGTTTCCTGGATGTTTTTTCAGAGTCGGGAAGATCTGGGAGTTTCCGTGTACGTATCGAGAAATCATTTGCGCCAGGGTATTGATAATTATATGGGAAATCCATACGAATTGAGTTCATTTCACGATAAATGTTCTCTTCTTTATTGATATCTTCCTCTTCTTTTCTATATTGCGATCGTCCCGGAGTTTCGAATATGGTGATCTCCGGTGTAAATCGCTCGAATTCACGATCTATATTTATTTCCGGCATGTTGGAATACGCATATGATTCCGCTGTTCTAACCCGCACAGATTGCGGGGTCTTCGTAATGTCGATCGATTCTAATGTATTGATATCAGATGTTCGTGTTGATGGTTGCAGACTGAATCCTTCTGATTGTTTACTGACGATCTTTTTTTTCGTGCCGTCACGCTCTCTCCATGCACGATATAAATCTGCATAGTCGTCGATTGGTACATTTATATCGGATGTTGTCGTAACTTGGGATGGTTGTGCTGTCATGGTTTTAGATGGAGTTCTGATCGTGGCGCCAATCGCGGCCCCTGCTGATGCTAATTTCATTGCTACTGTTGCGGCCTGTTCGGTCGATAATGTGGCAATGCCTCCCCCTCCCGAAGCGAATCCTCGGCCGCTAGTAGAGATAAATGTTTCAGCAGTTTTCCCTCCGCCTGCCTGGAATATTCTTGGCAGCGCTAAACCTCCGGTGGTTGCTATACCTTTTGTCACTATCCCGCCAACACCAGCAGTTGCTAATCCAAACGCCGCCGATGTAAGTATTCCCGGGTCGTTATATTTTAGCTGGCCATCTTTGGAGCTGATCATCCCCTCAGAAAAATATACTCTGGATTTTTCTAAATCCTGTCCAACTGCAATATATCCACTCCCGATAGTTTTCATTATTGGGCTTGCTGCCGTGGTAATCGAAATTGTAGGGGTGAGCTGTTCGGTGCGCTGTGCATAGGTTGCGCCGGCAATGCCAATATTTAGTATTGCCTTTCCAGTATCAATAAGCCCAATATTGCGGGCCCGTAACGATGCATCTAATTCTGTTTCGGTATCATTTGGAGATTTTTGTATGGTTTTTGCAACCGTTGCGAATGCCCCAAAAGATTTTCCCACGTCCATTCCTGGAAGCTGAGATATGGATGCTAGTTTTGGATCTTCTGATACTATTTTTTGTTTATCAACTAAGAACGCAGGGATTGCTGTTGTTGCTGCTTTTGCGGCTCCGGTGACAAAAGTAGCGAAACCTAATGCTGCAGATTTCCCAATGTCAAAACTACTGGGTTTTGTTTTTTGGGCTTGGTATTGAGTCGGCGTCGAAAGGGGTACAGGCTGATCTTGTGTTGTCGTTGAATCTTCGGTATATTTTGGTGTGATTTGAGATTGTGTGTATGATATGGGTTTTGTGTCCTGAGATACGATCCCTTTTGATTGAGCTGTAAGTAATGCCGAATTATATCGAGACACTTGCTGGGATAACATACCAGAGATACGGTTATATTCTTCGGCTGTGCCCATTATATCGGATTCGAGTTTGGCTTGTGAGGCTGGGTCGGCGGCGTTGTATTGAGATACTAGTATATTATACCGCTGTTCGACGCGTGTTAATAAATTTTTTGTAGATTCCACATCAGAAGATGATTTCATTACTGATGCATATTCGGTAGTTTTACGGTATGCAAATGGATCATCTATTTTTTCCCCGGTATATTTTATGCCTTCTGTGCTTTTAGGCACAACCCCGCTTAATTTTGATGATTCAACATATGCATTGTATTTTAATGCCTGTCTAGATACAATGTCATGTAATTTATTATAATCAGATACAGTCTGAGATATTTCAGATTCAAGTTTCGCGCGCTGTTTTTCGTCAGATGTTGCGTTATATTTTTCAACTAATTCATTATATTTTTTTCCTGTTTGTGCGAGATCGCTCTGCGCGCGGTTAAATTGGTCTGCTTCTGTGCTTATTTGTTGATATGATTTTGTTTGAGCTGCTTCTTTTTCGACGGTTTCGTCACGGCGAAGGTTATCATTTCTCTCTTCCTGAGATCTTCGAATTTCTCGTAACCGCTGAACCTGTTCTTGCACCGCCATATTTACTCGAGGGGGGCGAGCTTGAGTTGTTATTGTGGGTTTACTAGTTATACGCGTAGGTGTCGGCATTTGATTTTGTATATGTTGGCATAAGATATATTATATATGGTATAATGTCTCTGGTGATTTCTGAGATATATTTTTCGTTTTTGGTCACCTAAACCACTCCCTTAATGACCGTTGTAATTTCATTATTGGATTTTTCCATTTCATCTTGAATAATTTTCCGTACAATCGTATTTGATACACATAACATTCTTGCGATCTGATTATAAGACATACCTTTTTTATATAATTTAACAAGATATGGGGGGTTTGATAAAATAATATTTGCTTCGCATTTTTTTATTATATTGGGGGATAGAACGTACCTAATATTCGGTTGTCGAGATACCCTGATAATAATATTTCGAGTAGTATACCACAAAAAACCATGCCAATGAAAGGAGGATTTACATGCATTGTGGGCTTCTTTCAAAATTTTTGCGGGCCACTCTCCGGATCCATATATATTATAGATATAGATGATTTCTTCAGTTAAGTAGTTCATGTCACGGTATTTTTTGATTTTTCTTTTTGCGTATTTTAGCGTACCGTTTCAACCATTTCATTACATAATGATTATCTGTATTTAATTTATAGATGTAATTACCTGGGTGTTCAGACTTTTTTACTAATATGCACACTCCAAAATTGGTTAATTTTAGCGCGTCCGATCCTGATATTTGTAATGATGATGGTTTCCAGGTTAAATCGGCATCCGCGTATCGACACACTTTGCTCACTAAACTCTGAATATTAGTGGGTAGTTTATGTTTTTTTGGGATATGTCGCAATGCATGCCGGCGCTCACACATATCACAGTTTGGATATCTCGAACAGTCCCAACATAATTTATCGGTTGAACGTCGTAGTTTCATTAATATACTAATGGGACTCTGCATATTCCAATTAATATTTCTTATTGTACAATATACTATATATTATTTTTGGAGAGTGGTAGGTTATATAATTGATTACAACATATTTTGATATAGGATAGGTAAAAAATGAAATCACGTTATCTTTTATTATTTGTAATTTTTACAACGATGATTCTTTGCGGCTGCGCTTCCGCCGAGAATGTCACATCATCTGTTGTAGATAACTGTAATATTTATGCAGGATCTAATGAATTCCCCATTGCTCCAGCAGCTGAAATTGATGCAACATCTGTAGCATCGAATATTGCGTCTGAAAACGCTTTAATTCGCATTGCACATATTAGTGTTGATAGTATTGGTAGTACACAGGAAAAACAAATTACTGCAATAATTCATGGATCTACCGCGTCTTTAGGAGAATCCAATATCTATGTTGATTATGATACTGGATATTTAATCGATTATGGAGATGGTGAATCCCTTGATCAAAATCCTCTGACGATTTATTTGAGCCATACCTACCCATATGCAACCAGTTATACCATAGTGTTGACTGTTTCGAATTATCTCGCAGGAGCCATAAGCGAATCGTTTGTGTTTGGACAAACATACGGAGGTTATCAAACATATTCGGGTGATTTCATTCCAATTATTGCATTATTTGCCATAATTCCGTTAATATTCTTGATATCAATGATTTACTTACTCTTAAATGGTAGTGTGGACATTAATATCTTAATCCCGGCCGTGGTAATGATAATCGTTGCTATTGTATTGATAATGGTTTTTGTAATGATTGGCGGGGTTGTTGATAACGCGACGGCTAATTTCTTCAAATAATCTTTTTTTAACTAAAATATATTTATAGGATGAAAACATATAATTATATGTCACAATATAACCATTTTTGAGTGGTTTAGGATAAAGTCAGCTGTTTGCACAGAATTGAATCAACATGATCCTCAGTTGGTATTGTGATATATTATTACGTTTAAGTTGGCATATCACATGCTCCTTACTACGTTTTCTTGTTACTCTCGACAGAGATTGTAATTATATCTGTTACTAGCAGCAACAACGTGGGAGGCATTGCCGGCTACGGGGCGAACACGAACAGCTCAGCCGCCTCACCCCTTATTGGGGTCTATTTTATTATAATTATTTATAGCCTGATGCCATGGGCGATGAGTAATAAGGAGAGTGTATTGTCGAAAGATTCGCGTATAGCTCAATATAGAGAACGACTCGATCAACTAGGTGCTGTTTTAAAAAACAAATATAATCTTTTTCCTATGACCGGTGCGGTTAAGCAAATATCCTGGGCTACCGACATTAGAACTAAATTTTTAGAAGAATATGATAAACATCAGGGTGAATTAACATCTGATATTTGTAATGCCGTAATATCAGATATCCTCAAAAATACAGAAAGTAGGTGGTGGATAGATAGAAAAGATATGAAATATGAAGATTTTATATCATTTGCAAAAACTATATCCCGTGTTAAAGATGGGCATGAGATAGATTTACCCAATTGTATTGTAGATTGTATTCAAATTGATGTATGCGATACTTCTAAAATAATTATATATGGTAAATATTTTGATATTTTAAATAAGATTGTAACTGAATATAAATTTATTTTTGATAAAGATCGTAATTATTGGTTTAGAGATATATGTGTGGATGACAATGCGAGAACAGGTGTTATTGAGAGTTTGTGTTTAACACTTTTGGGGAATGGATATAAAATACAAGTATTATCGCCAAATACGAAAGATGATAGACACGATGGGATTCTAAAAATATTCAATGATAGATTGTGTGTTGAGACCTGTACAGATGCTATTTATAAAGTAGCATCTTCGATTGGTATGAGAGTTGTGTATCTTGATAAATGTAAAAAATCAGATATACAATCATTTATTGATTCATATGATATTATTTGTACTAATTCTGCCAAAAATTATATTGGTGATATGGATGGATAAATTTTATAATGATATTGAGGGGTGGTGTAATGATATCATGCCCATTCTTGAAAATATACGGGCCATATATAATGTAAAAACTATTGCAATATCTCTTAATGATAATAATATTCTGAGGATCATGCAGATTTTACCGGAGGGTAATTATGTCCAATTGCAGTAATGATTGTCCCTGGGATGATTTGAATTGGAAAGATATTCATTATCGTGTGAGGAAACTCCAAAAAAGGATTGCACTTGCGGTGAAAAATAAAGATTGGCATAAAATGTACGAGCTTCAAAAACTTGTATATAATTCGAGATGCTGCCGTATTGTTGCTGTTCAACGAGTCACTTCAAGAAAAAATATTCGGACCCCGGGAATTGATGGTAAATTTTGGTCAAGCGATAGGGAGAAATATGCTGCTGTCGAGCTTATGGATTATCGGAATTATTTTCCCAAACCGTTTAAAAGAATTTATGTGCCAAAAGATCATGATAAATCCAAGAAGCGCCCTTTGTCGATACCAATAATATTTGATCGGGCTATGCAGGGCTTGTTTCTAATTGCTGTAGATCCCGTGATTGAGACCATTGCTGACACACATGCATATGGTTTTCGAAAATATAGGAGTTCGCAGGATGTTGCAAAAGATATTCTTGAGAGATTTGGTTTTGATCGAGGTAATGTCTGGGTTTTAAAAGCAGATGTGAAGGAATGTTTTGATCATTTATCTCATAAATGGATATTGGATCATGCTCCAATGAATAAGAAATTGCTTCAAAGTATACTATCATGCGGATATAAATATAAGGGTATTTATTATCCCACTATTGAGGGTATGCCACAAGGAGGAGTTCTCTCCCCGGTATTTACAACATTTACTTTATGTGGTTTTGAAAATATTCTAATTGATAAATATTTTGGAGAGAGGATAGAGATGATCAGATTTGTTGATGATTTTCTTTTCGCAGCTGATTCCCAAGATATACTTATTCGTGTGATTGATGATCTTCGGAATTTTCTTGGTCGGCGCGGTTTGGAATTATCCCCTCAAAAAACGAAAATTCTTCACATATCAGATGGCGTTGATTTTATTGGGTGGAATTTTAGGCGTGATGATAGATTGATTGTAGTTACTCCGAGTAAACAATCGTTGGATGAATTGCAAAAACGGTTGTATGATATTGTTAATCAGGGTAGGAATTGGACGATAAAAAGATTGATTTGTAAACTTAATGGTGTGATTAGGGGTTGGGGTGGGTATCATATGTATTTGTGTTCGATCGATATTTTAATTTGTTTGGATGATTATTTACAAGATCTCCTTTGGAGTTGGGCATTAAGAAAATATTCATCACATACTTCAATGTGGGCATACAACCATTGTTGGAAATATATTGATGGTCAGTTTAAAAGAGTTTTTTGTTCAGGAGGAGTTTCGTTATTACGGTTTTCAGATATGCGGGTTAGAGTTTCCGAGATTCTTGATCTATCTAAAAATCCATATATCGACCATGAATATTTTCAAAAACGACGAAAACCTGAATATAAGTATTCACAAAATATACTTCCAATAAAAAAATAAAATAATAAAGGTTGGGGTTATGCCCATGTAGGGCAGATACCGGCAGCATAACTCGGCGCAACTATAGAACTGTATTTTACAGTGCAGTCAGTAAATGTTCCCGTGTTGCCTGCGTAAATTCTTCCGCATATTCCTCCCGCATAGTTGCTCGTTGCATACACTGTGCACATCTCCGCAGTGCAACCCGCAAAGGCGGCTGAGCTGTTCGTG
>CAZBNS010000032.1:0-16495 GCA_964493475.1 uncultured Rhizobiaceae bacterium
TATTTGGGAGTTTTTGGCAATTATACACTTAAAAGCTTTTATTTAATTGTAAATAACTCCCCTTTGTCCTTCGGACATTTCCCCTCAAGGAGGGGAAAGATTATCCTTGGTTGTTGAGCTATTTTTTCTTCACCACTGCCCGTAATCTTTCCCCTCCGCCTTCACCACCATAACCTTTCCCCCTGCCTTCACCACCACCATACTAATCTTTCCCTCCGCCTTCACCATCACCATAACCTTTCCCCCTGCCTTCACCACCACCATACTAATCTTTCCCCCACCACCATAATCTTTCCCCTCCTTGAGGGCGAAGTGCGAAGCCGAGCCGATGACTGCTTGCGGGCAATCGGCAGCCTGTCCTTTCGGCAAACTTCGGACTAACGCTCAATTTTCATTTCGCTGGTAATGTTATGCAAGCATACATTCCCTAGTCCTTGTTTTCATTCGGCGAAGCTCTGACGAAGTCAAATGTCCGAAGGACAAAGGGGAGCCGCAGAACAACTGCAAAGCATAGCCATAATTATTGCATAAAGATGTCTAAGGACAAGGGCGTGTATATTTTTGAGATAAACGCTAAAATGTAGTTAGTTATATAATAAAGCTAATTAGGCCTTAGGATTGTCAACCAATAAAACACCTTCTTTTTCACTCAGTAAGGAGAAAATGTTGTTTTTTTCTTCTGTGGTGCAGGCATAAAGAATTTTTATATCGCTAAATTTCTTCTTAAAATTTACCGTGCAGATAATGGATTCAACCATTGCTTTATTGGATTTGCTTCCAATAAAAATATCTATTTGATCGTCTTCGTCCCAGTCATTTTTTAAATATCCGAAATCAACAGGGCAAACTATATTTAAAGATTCGCTAAATTCACCTTTCTTTGTTTCTATAACAATTTTGGACTTGTTAAATAATAATGTCAGATAGTTCCAAAAGTTTGATTTATATTCGCTCTGAGTTTTTGAATAATAAATATAGTAAGAGTTTTTGTTATTGATTAATGTTGGATCAATATCTGCGTCAACTATGCTAAATCCTAATTTTTCAGGAATTGTCCTGCTGGCTTTATTTTCTGTGAAAGCAATTATGTATAAAGTGTCAAAGTTGAGTTTTGTAAAGCAATATTCCTCTAGTTCTTTGCAAACTCTTCTCATTATGCCCCTGCCGTTATAATCTTTAGAAAGCCAATAAGATATTTGGGCTTCATTTTCAATGGTGCAAGTTTCCTTTGATTGTTTATCTTCATCGTTGTCATAGTTAGATAAACCAACCAACCCAACTAGTTTTCCATTATAATAAACTCCGAGATCACATCCTTCTCTGTTTAGGTTTTTATTATATGATTTGTTTATAAAGTCTTGAGTTTTTTCTAAAGATATTTCACTAGCCCATTCAAACCATGGAAGCAAGTATTCTCTATTTTCTTCTGTTAACTTAAAAAGTTCTTCGGAATCTTCAGATTCCAACTGTTTTAATAAAATTTCATCATCTACGACTACACACCCATCAACTAACACAAAAATACCGGTTATTACTAAAATAATAAGTCTATATAAAAATAAATTTTATAAATGAATTATATTTATGATTATACATTTAACATAATAAATTGCAAGTTGTGTTATTTTTGTATTAAAATAAGCTTGTTTGATGCGGTTTGTCCTTTTATGATTTGTATATTGTTTTTGGGTATTTTAAAAGTTTTGCTAAATAAGTCTATTATTGCTTTATTGGCCTTATTGTTTTCTGGAATTTCTCTGATTTTTACTTTAATAATATTATTTTCAAGAAAGATTTTATTACAAGAAGCCTTTGTAATTACTTTAATTTCAAAAGGCTTCCCATTTTTTATAATATTTTCAATCTCGGTTAAGTCGTTGCTAATTTTTTCCATATCCCTTAACAATAACTTTCAAAGCGTCATTAAGATTGTCTACTGGAACAATTTTTAATGTATTCTTTACATTTTCTGGAATGTCAGCCAAATTTTTTTCGTTTGCTTTTGGAATTACAACGGTTTTTATATTTCCTCTTAATGCGGCTAGCAATTTTTCTTTTAATCCACCTATTGGCATTACTTTTCCGGTTAAAGAAATTTCGCCAGTCATTGCTACATCTTTGTTTATTTTCATGCCAGTCATTGATGACAATAAGCTTGCAGTTATAGCTACGCCAGCCGATGGGCCATCTTTTGGAGTTGCGCCTTCTGGAACATGCAAGTGGAAATCGTATTTATTGAATTCTTTTGCTTTAATATGGAAATCATCAGCAATGGATCTCACATAGCTAAATGCGGCCTGTGCGGATTCCTTCATTACATCGCCTAATTTTCCGGTGGTGATTAGTTTTCCGCTTCCAGAGAATTTTAATGATTCAATATTTAATAAATCCCCGCCAAAATCAGTATAAGCTAGGCCTACCGCTACTCCAACCACATCATCTTTGCTGACTTTGTTGTAATCAAACTTTGCTACGCCCAAGTAGTCGTGCAGATTTTTTGGAGTTATTTTTACCTTTTTAATTTTAGCATTTTCTACAATTTTTCTGGTAGATTTTCTTATTATTTTTTGCAACTCCCTCTCTAAGTTTCTAACACCGGCTTCAAAAGTATATTTTCTAATTATTTCAAGAATGCTTTTATCGTCTATTGAAAATTCCTTTTCTTTTAAACCATGCAACTCAAGTTCTTTTGTTATTAAATGATTTTTTGCAATATTTAGTTTTTCGTCCTCCGTATATCCGGCAATCTTGATAACTTCCATTCTATCCCTTAAAGGCATTGGAACATTGCCGATATTGTTTGCTGTTGTTATAAACATGACATTGGAAAGATCGTAATCTATTTCTAAAAAATGATCTCCAAATTTTTTATTTTGCTCTGGATCCAAAACCTCAAGCAACGCACTTGATGGATCTCCCTTGTAATCATTTCCCAATTTATCGATTTCGTCTAATAATATTAGCGGATTATCAGTGCCGGCTTTTTTAATTGCTGTTATAATTTTACCCGGCATAGCTCCAACATAAGTTTTTCTATGTCCTCTAATTTCTGCCTCGTCTCTAACACCGCCCAAAGAAACCTTAATGTATTTTCTATTTAATGCCTCAGCAATTGATTTTGCTAAAGATGTTTTTCCAACTCCTGGAGCTCCAACCAAACAAATGATTTGGCCGCCTAGACTTTGTTTTCTTTTGTAAACAGCCAAAAAATCAAGTATTCTTTCTTTTACTTCATCAAGGCCGTAGTGATCTCTATTCAAAATTTTTTCAGCTTTGTCTAAATCTGTATCTAGCTTTGATTTAATGCCCCATGGCAGACTTAAAACTAATTCAATATAATTTTTTACAACATGATAATCAGAGGAATAAGATGTCATGCTTTCCATTTTTTTGAGCTCTTCTTTGACTTTTTGTCTTGCTTCATCGCTTAATTCAAGCTTTTTAGCTTTTTTTCTCAAATTGGCTAAATCGCTTGTATCTTCATTTTCTTCATCAAAATCGTCGCCTAATTCTTTTTTTATCATTCTAATTTTTTCATTAAGATATACTCTTTTTTGAGTTTTCATGAATTTCTTTTCAACGGCGCTATTAATTCTTTTATCTATTTTTACCAAAGACAACTCAACATCCAAAAACTCAATAAATTTCTTCATTGCTTTTGAATTATCGTTCTCTTCTAACAATTGCTGTCTTTTATCTACTGATAAATTTAGGAATGAAGAAGCATAAAATATAGTTTCGCTGATACTTTTGAAGAAATCTAATGTTATAAAAATATCTTCGTTAAATTTCTCAGTTGACTGTAAAATTTCTTTCATTTTAGAAAATAAAACTTTTTTTAAATCGTCAAGTTTTTTTTCTTTTGTTGCTCCAATCTTTTCCTCTTTAATTTCTTCAACTTCCGCTAAATAGTATTGTTCAGTATCAACGAATTTAATCATTTTAGCTTTTTTGACACCTTCTATTACAATTCTTTTTTGTCCGTTTTGAGAGTCTGATTTTTGAACTATTCTACTTAAAACTCCGACAGAGTATAGACTATCAGGCTTTACATTTTCACCAGCTTCACTTTTTTGTGCCGAAACAAAGATTAATTTGTTGTTTTTATATGCTTCATCAACTATGTTTAAAGATTTTTTTCTACCAACAAGAATACTTGTAACGGATTTTGGAAATACCACTAAATCCTTAACTGGTAATAAAAAATATGCTTGTTTGTTTTCTTCCATCTTCTACCGAATAATCATTATAAATACTTGTCATACATATTATATAATATTAAGACGGAAAAAATCAATACCAATATTTAAATATTTACTTTGCTAATTTATGGTTATGAACAAAGTATTAATTAAAGAATTATGTTGTTTTTTCTCTTTCTCCTTTATGTTGTGAATGGTGGTGGCGTGAATGGTGGTGGCTTGAATGGTGATGCGATTTGTCTTGTTTAGCAACTTGTGATAATTGAAGTTCTGCTGCTGCTGCTTTATCTTCTTCATGTTGTGAATGGCGGTGGCGTGAATGGTGGTGGCTTGAATGCTGATGCGATTTGTATTGTTCAACAACTTTTGGTAAATTTAAGATATAAACTTGAGGTCCTACTGCTGTTGGTTCTTTAAAAACATCATCAGTTGTCAATCCTGCTGTTTCAAGTAATTCTTTTTCAGAAACTATAGCTAAAAAACATTGTCCATTTTTAACAAATAACACTTTAGAAAAAACACTTTGTGTTTTATATCTTCCACCTGGATGGTTAAAACCACAACTTGCTCCTATATCTAAACATAAAACTTTTTTTTCATTTAAGAAAAATATACCTTCTTCGTTATCATTGTGTCCAATTATTCCTCTAGCTACTAAGTCAATATGATCTCTTGGTAAGATTTTATAACATATTAAACCTTTGTTAGTCGAACTTGCATTAAATATCTCAGACTTTAATTTTGCTAATGTTCGTGTTTTAAGAGGTTGACCTAATTGCGCTTCTGTAATTATACTTGAAAAAGCTGCATTTAATAAATGGCATAATATTCCAATTTCTTCTGGGGCTAGTCTTATTTCTAATTCTCCTGGTTTCACTGTTTCTGTTTTAGAAAAATCAAAATCAGTTTCTATATCTTCTCCTTCATATTTCTCTCCATATAGTTTAATTTTTTCTCTTAATTTTTCCATATCTAATCTTCTAATATTAAATAAACTTTCGTTAGTTAAAGGGTCAGAAATTAAAATATCTAAAAAAACTGCAATTTGTCCTTCGATAAAAACTGTATGAGATGATAAAATATCACTTCCTGGTGAGGAATAACAAAATACATAATTATCAGTTTTATTTAATTCAACTAATTCGTTTCTTATAAATGCTAATTCACTTTCAGAATAAGGTTTTTTTTCCCTTAAATAAATATCTTTTGTTAATATAAAATCTAAATCATGATTACCACTAACCCATTTTAAACAACTACTTGGATTTTTAATTTTAGATTGTAGTTGATTATATTGTTTTATTAAATTTGACATTGTAATAAAACATGCCATAGATTGATTTCCCCTATTAAATAAATCTCCATGGAAAAGAAATTTTTGATTTTCTCTTATAAAATTTGGATTAATTTCAAAATTTGGAACAACTATTACTTCTGGATTATTAAGATTTTCTTCAGAAAATGGAATTTCAAGTTTTTTACCATCTTGAATTTTATAAAGTAAAACCGGCTGTTCTATATTTAATTTAGCTATACCACTTTCATTAATGTGATTTATAAGCAAAAAAATATCTCCATGAATATCAGTAAAATGATATTCATCTGGACTTATAGAGAATTGACTTACGGATTCCGTTTGTTCTACTAATTTTAATTTTGATGTTATCTTAAATCCTTTTGCTAGGTTATAAATACAAAGTAAAGTTTTTATTTTTGAATCTAATGGGACTTCGCCATCAACATTTCTATATGCTGCGTCTGGATCTAATATGAATTTACCAGCAGCATTTGTAGATTTTTCTAAGTATTTTTTTATTTGTTGATTTTGGCTTACACATTCTGCCATATTTTTGTGAATAATTATTTAATTTTAAAGTATTATATTAAAAAAATATTTTTATGTCAAGAATTTATAAATATTTTACTTGCAATTATCATAACAAATGTGCTATAGAGTAATTATACAAATCCAAAATTAATTATAATGCAAGCTGGTTTTATTGAAATTATTGGTGCTAAACAGAACAATCTTAAAAATATTAATATTAGAATACCCAAAAATAAATTAACTGTTATTACAGGTTTGTCAGGTTCTGGAAAGTCTTCATTAGCTTTTGATACCATTTATGCAGAAGGTCAAAGAAGATATATAGAAAGTTTGTCTACTTATGCTAGACAGTTTTTGAATGTTCAAAATAAGCCTGATGTTGAGAGCATTACGGGGCTTTCTCCGGCTATTGCTATTGATCAGAAAGTTATGGGAAAAAATCCAAGATCCACAGTTGGAACTGTGACGGAAATATATGATTATTTGAGGCTGTTGTATGCAAGAATTGGCGTTCCTTATTCTCCAAAAACTGGAAAACCTTTGCAAAGCCAAACGTCTGAGGATATGGCGAAATGTATAGCTTCATTGCCGGTTGGAACTAAGATACATATTTTGGCCCCTATAGTTAAGAATTCTAGGGGGGAACACAGAAAAGAGTTAATAAAGATTAGAAAACAGAATTTTACAAAAATTAAACTTGATGGCGATATTATTGATATTACGAGTTCTTTACCAAAACTTGATAGAACTTTAAAACACGATATTGATATACTTCTTGAAAGTGTCGTTATTGCAGAAAATATTGAACAAAATATTTTAAGAAAAATAAAGCTTGGACTGGAGCAGTCGGATGGTATTATTTTGGTTGATTTGATTGAATTGCCTAAAAAGAAAAAAACTATTGTTTTGAGAAATAAAGAATATGAAAAAGGCGATCAAATTAGATTTTCTAGAAAATATACCTGTCCAGAAAGCGGTTTAACTATTGATAATATTGAGCCAAAACTTTTTTCTTTTAATAATCCATTTGGTGCATGCCATAAATGCGACGGATTAGGAACTGAATCGTATTTTAATCCTGATTTGGTTATAATGGATAAAAATTTAACTATTAGGAGTGGAGCTATAGATCCTTGGAAAACTGATGCAAATGCCAAAATATATATACAGATGATAGCTGAATTAGGCGAGATATATGGCTTTAATATTGATACTCCGTATTATAAGTATAGTGATGAAATTAAAAATATTATTCTCTATGGAAGCGATAAAGAGGTTATAGTTAAGCAAGAAACTGGTTTAAATACTATTTCAACAAAGGTTAAATTTGCTGGAGTTATTAATATTTTAATTGAGAAATTTAATAAAAATAGGGATGAGCTTTTAAGAGACGAACTTTCAAAATATCAAAGTTTAAGGCCTTGTAGCGAATGCAAAGGTTTTAGGCTGAACGAAGAGTCTTTAAGCGTTAAAATATTATCAAGGAATATTGGTGAAGTATCTGAGCTGTCTATACAAAAAGCAATAGAATTTTTTAATCAGTTGCCACAGTATTTAACTGAAAGTGAAAAAATTATTGCTGACAAGGTAATTTATGAGATAAAAAATAGGCTTGTATTTTTAACAAATGTTGGGCTTGAATATTTGACTTTGAGTAGGGAATCGTCAACATTGTCTGGAGGTGAGAGTCAAAGAATTAGGCTTGCCACACAGATTGGAACTGGGCTTTCTGGCGTTTTATATGTCTTGGACGAGCCATCAATTGGATTGCATCAGTCTGATAATAGAAAATTGATTGATACGTTGAAAAAGCTAAGAGATTTAGGAAATACAGTTATTGTTGTAGAACACGATGAGGAGACAATGATATCAGCGGATTGGCTGATTGATATAGGCCCAGGCGCTGGCATACACGGCGGACAAGTTGTTGCTGAGGGAACTCCGCAAGAAGTTTTGAATAATCCAAATAGTATTACTGGTTCGTATTTACAGGGCAAAAAATGTATTCCGGTTCCGCCATATAGAAGAAAATTTAATCCTAAAAAAACAATTAGCATTACTAATGCAAGAGGAAACAATTTAAAAAATGTCAACATAAGTTTCCCAACTGGAGTATTTTGCTCCGTTACAGGTGTTTCTGGCGGTGGAAAATCAACTCTTGTTCTGCATACTTTATATAAGGCTTTAACAAGACTTTTAAATGGAACTAAGGTCACTCCAGCGCCATATGAAAAACTTGACGGTATAACCAATGTGGATAAAGTAATTCAAATAGACCAATCACCGATTGGCAGAACGCCTAGATCCAATGCCTGCACTTATGTTGGAGCATTTACGCATATAAGGGATTTGTTTGTTAATACCGAAGAAGCTGTTAATAGAGACTATAAGCTAAATAGATTTTCGTTTAATGTAAAAGGCGGAAGGTGCGAAAATTGTCAGGGTGATGGCAGCATAAAAATAGAGATGCACTTTTTGCCGGATATTTATATCACTTGTCCGGTTTGTAATGGAAAAAGATACAACAGTGAAACCTTGGAAATTGAATTTAATGGAAAGAATATAGCTGATGTTTTGGATATGACTGTTGAAGAATCTTGTATATTCTTTAAGGATATGCCGCTAATTTATGAAAAATTTAAAGCATTAAAAGATGTTGGTTTGGGATATATTAAAATAGGCCAATCCGCAACTACTCTATCTGGCGGTGAAGCTCAAAGGGTTAAACTTGCAAAAGAATTAAGTAAAAAAGATACCGGAAGCACTGTTTATATTTTAGACGAGCCAACAACTGGACTTCACTCAGATGATATAAAAAAATTATTGTGCGTTTTGCATAAATTAGTAGAGCAGGGCAATACTGTTATAGTTATTGAGCATAATCTTGATGTTATTAAGACATCAGATTGGATTATTGATATTGGACCTTACGGTGGTGAAAAAGGTGGTTATATAGTCGCTGAGGGAACGCCCGAAGATATTTCTATAAATGAAAAAAGCATAACAGGAAAGTATCTAAAAGGTGTTTTGGATAAGTATCACAATTATAAAAAGGATAATTCCTAAACCGCTGAAGCAAATAAATAAAGTAAGAAAAATTTATGCCAATTAAAACATTGGAAGATGGTAAAGAAATATTAAAAAAGCACTATGATAAGCAATTAGAGCTTTCAAAAACTAATGGCAATAAATATGATGTGCTTTGGGTCCAAATGAAATATACCCATTCATTAGACGTTTATAAAGTTTCTGAGTATTTATTAAAAAATGATTTGGCCTTATCAAAATTAGATGAAAAATACAAGCTGTATGGAAAATTAGGGGCTTTATTGCATGATATTGGCAGAGCCTATGAAATTGGCGATAAAAAATTGAATGGAATTAGACACGGTTATTTTGGAGCTGAAAATATTTTGAAAGATATTGAAAAGGAAGATAATCCGTTCATTTTGTTGTCTTTTAAATACCATGATATTTTAGATGCTGAAAATAAAACTAGAAATGATTTAAAAGAAAGTGGCTTGTCCCAAGAAGAGCAAGAAATAGTCATAAAGCTTTTGAAATTGGTTATGGATAGCGATAAACTCGCAAACTTTAAGTTATTTCAAAATTGCAATAGGGAATATTTATTGAATTTAAAAGGTGATTTATACATTACAGAAAAATGTTTTGAAGACTTTAAGAATAAAAAATTAATTGATAAAAATGACAGAAATACAAATCTTGATCAATATTTATCTTATATAACATGGTGCTATGATTTAAATTTTCAAGCTTCAAAGGATTTAGTTTTAAAAGAAAACTATATGGGCGGCATTATAAAAAGAATGAAAGATGATATTTTAACTTTGTATCCAAATAGCGATAAAACTGCTGTTGATAAAGTATTGCGACAAATTGAGGAAATTTCTCAGCAATTAAAAAATGATAAGCTGCTTTAATCGCAGGATGGATTTTCTGTAAAAAACTTATTTGCGAAGGTTCTATTATTAGTCCACAATAAATATATAAATGGTGTCATCGGCGGGAATTGAACCCACATCTACCGCTTAGGAGGCGGTTGCTCTATCCATTTGAGCTACGACGACTTGTTGTTAATTATATAATTCGTTTTAGAATTATACAATATATTTATTGCAGCATTTCCAGCACTTTATTATTAACAATAACTTTATTGCTGTCAAATAAATATTTATCAAACAATTTTACTATAGAATTTTTATAAGATCTATTCCAAATATTATTTAATGTTTTATTTGAAATAAAGTTTATATTGCTTTCAGGAACATTTTTAATATTTTTTATAAAGCCTATTAAATAAGCATTGTTTTCATTATCAAACACTGGGTTTGTAAATGTGTCCGCTCTATTAGTTTTAAATAGTTCATTTAAAAATTCATCAGAATATTCTACATTGTTTTTATATATTGAAATATTTTTTTTCAATCTTAAATCATTTCTTAAAACCACCATTCCGATATCATTATTTTTGAGTTGTTTCAAGATTTTATCCAAAGCTAGAAGCTCATTTTCTTTTTTTGATTTTTCTTTTAAAATTTTTGTAATATCTGGAGTTGCTTCCTCTAATGATAAAAACTTCATTGGAATAATTTTTTCAATATAATATATTTTATAAATACTATTATCCTTATATATTAAATCTGAAAAAGTACCAGCATTATAGTCTAAAATTTCCTTATTCAAATCGTCAGGAATTATTTTATTATTACTGCTATATTTGATTATTTCTTTTTTGCTATTGAATTTTTGAATTATCTCATCAATATTTTTGGCTGATAATACTAAATCTTCCAAGATTGACAATTTATTTTTGGCCTCTTCCGTTTCATATTTGCTGAGGTCTATTTCCGTATAGGCAATAATTTTTGTTTCTGGAACTATAAGATCATTTTTATTGCTATTATAATAATCCTTGATTTCACTTTCTGTTGGCTTTTTAAAATTGGAAGCTAATTTTTCTGATTTTATAGTAATAACATCCGCTACAATATATTTATTTTCATTATTGAAAATCTTACTCAAAATAAGATTATTATTGAGATTTTTAAGCATTAGTAGCTGCAACAAATTATTTCTGCTATTATAAAGGGATATATATTGAATATATCTATCTTCCGTTAAATTATTTGTATTTAATATTTTTTTATATAACTCTAAATCAAAAGAACCGTTTGCATTTTTAAAATCAGGATTATTATAAATTTCCTCAATTATTATTTTTTTAGGTTCCATAAGATTTAATTCTTCAATTTTGCTTTGAAGTAATAAATTACTAGCAAACTCGCTTAATGACAAATTGATAAAATTTTTTGAATTTAAGAATTCAACTTCTTCATTAGTCAAATCCGCACTAAACATTTGGTTTCTTTTCTCGGTTAGAAATCTACTAAATTGGTTTACACTAACTTTTTGTTTATTTACTTTTAATATATTATTATCTCCAACGCCGCTAAAAAAGTTAATTATACCAAACAGAACAAAACTGAATGCCAAAATAATTAATAATGTTTTAATAAAAATACTTTTTATTTTAAATTTCATTACTGTAATGCTTTTAATTTATGTTTTTTATGATATTTATAAAAAAATTATTTGCAACAATATCTTTTTTAAAATCTGGTTTGTTTACTGAAATAATTGGTGTCTATTGTATCTTTTAATTATTTAGTATATAAGTAGGGTTATTACTAAAATTAAAAGTGTTTAATTGTTTATAAGTCAGCAGCCTCCAAAAAAATATAAAAAAATCTTGTAAAGTTGACTTTTTTGAGTATAATATCCCAATAAATTATAACAAAATAAGAAAATGAGTGAACCTTTAAGTAAAGTTGAAGCAGAATATGAAAAAGCAATGAAGGAAGAAGATCATTTTAGATTAAGTTATGTAGCGCAAGAAAAAGAAGATAGTCAATTAAGTGCGGCAGCAGCTGTAGCTAGAGAGTATACAATGCCAACTGATATTGATGATTTGACTGAGCAAATGAGTCCTGAAAGAATATCGGAAATAAAAATAAAATGGTCTTCTGCAAAAAAACCGTGTTTTCTTTCTTATGCTTATAACAGTTTTTTATATGATGAAGACGATAATAAAATGATAAAACGCTTTTCGGAATTTGTGCAGCTTATAGGGCGTGTTGATATTGATGGATTTTTTGTATTTTGTGATGATTTTATTAAAGAGTGCAGTAGACGCAAAGAAATATATACAGCAAGCCAATGTCATTTGGTATATGTTATATTATCTTCGATACTTCAAGAAATATCAATTGAAAGTTCTAAATTATTAAGGTCTTTAGATTTTAGACTATTAGAAGATCGAAAAAAAATTGAAATACAGCAAAAATTTCGTCGACTCTCTTCAGAGCGTATACTTAGTCTTTTTGTCAAATTATTGGATTTGCAGATTTCAAAAACAAATTATCCAGATGATATTTCAAGATATAGAGATGAAAACGAATTTCTTCTTAAGGTTAATGAAATTAGTGATTTATTTGATTATGAAAATATATTGGACAGACTTTCATTGGATTCATTGAAAAAAATTAGAGTGTTAGTATTACAATATAACGAGTTTATAAGAAAATATTCTATAACAAAAGATAAGAGAGAAGGTGAAGATGATTTGATTTTTGATTTTAGATGCAAGACTATTGATAAATTACAAAGTTTTATTGAAAGATTAAATAATTCATGTTTTGCTTATATCTTGAATAAAAAGATCGCTTTAAAAAAGCGTTCTCAATCAGAAATGTCTAAAAATGGAAGTGAATGGCTACCGAAACAACTTTTAGAAGACGCAAAAACAAGGGGACACTCACAAAAAAGAACAGGTGAAAAGCAAAAAGGTAAAAAGCAAAAAGAATTTCAGCATCCAAGGGTTTTGGAAGCTAGCGCCCCAAGTGTATCAGCTGTGCAGCAAGATGATTCAGGTGAAGAGGAAGGACAGTTATTATCGGCACCAGCTCGAATAAATGTTTATGATGAAAGAGAGATATTAACAACATCTGCTGCAAAAAAAGTTGATGATACCAGGGCAGTTGTGCCTTTGCCTCAATCTACTGCCCCATCTGCGTCTATGACGCCTATATATGCTGGAAAGCAAAAATTAGAAGAATTTCCAATTTTAGAATATAATAAAACAGTATCAGTAAGAGCTGACTTTGCTTTGCTTTTTGATGAACTTACTTACAGTCAATCTCAATTGCTAATGAAATGGCAAAGTCAATCAGAAGAATGTTCTGATAAACAGTGCATGGCTAATCCGCATTCAAAAGTTAGCTGTTTTCATAATTTAAGACAAAGAGTGCAACATTATTATAACACACGAAGATTTTTTGAATCGCTTAAAAGAAAATTATCTAGGGATGAACAAGTTCATCATAGAAGTCATCATGTTACATCGTCTTCAAATCTGAGCTTGACAAATCTTCTTCCTTTAACTTCAAATTTTCATAGGCAAATAGAAAGTATTATAAATAAATGCTTGATGACTCAAATATTTTTTAGTAGTTATTTAAATTTCTTAAGACAAGAGCGATTAATAGGAAACCAGGATATTTGTGAGTGTAATAAAATATCCGTAGAACAGTTAGGAATTGGAATGGAAGAGCTTATGAAGGTTTTTATCCAATACTGTAATTGTTTACAAACAGCGCATCTTGCAAAGATTAGCCCAGATGGCAGCCATGTCATTATAAGACCTATTTCAGATCGATATAAGCTAGAAATTCCCGGTCATGTTGTAATTTCGGATACAATAGATTATTTTATACATGCTTGTCAACATGTGAAAGATTTTCCTTATAAAATTGTTTTAGAAAATCCACGGGAGCCAGTTCAACCGTCTAAGTTGTTTGTTGAGAGAATTCGCGATGATACTCGTAGCGAGGTATATTCAAGAATTTATTAGTATTTTTAGTTGTGATAAGCTCTAATAATATATGATGGCTTTGTTAGTTTTATAATTAAATCCATAAAGTGGAGGGATTGGTTAAATGGTTCCCTCCTAACCACTGTTTGTTAGCTAAACTCCTATTGGAGCAACCTAAAGGGTTAAGCAGCTAAAGCAAACTCTGCATTTTCATCTGCATTTAAGTTTTTGAACTGTTGCGGCCGTATCTAACCGAGCAAAATTAATACCTTTCAATGTATGTCAAAGCTGATTCACCCCCATATAATCTCTGGTGGAGGTGCCGAGTACTGCCCTCGGGTCCATATCATTTATTATGCATAACATTTATCGCCATAGTCATAAAGACATTATAATTATAGTATATATTTTTTTATTTTTCAATTAATTTATTATTTAAAAGCGGAAATTATATATTCAAATAATAGATATACTTTAATCCCCTTGCAATATTATTTTTTTTTACTAAACTGGCATACTATGAATTATTGGAATTTAAAGAATGCCAACGCCGTTGAATAAAATTAGAAACTTTGCAATTATAGCTCACATAGACCATGGAAAATCAACACTCGCTGATAGATTAATTGAAACTTGCGGAAATATTACAGAAAGAGAGAAAGAGGATAGAATTCTTGACAATATGGAGCTTGAGAAGGAAAAGGGAATTACGATTAAGTCTCAAACGGTAAGGTTAAAATATGAGGCTGATAATGGCGAGACTTATGTCTTAAATCTTATGGATACGCCGGGACATGTTGATTTTGGTTATGAAGTGAGCCGTTCTTTGACTTCTTGTGAAGGAAGTTTATTGGTTGTTGATGCTACACAGGGTGTTGAGGCTCAAACGCTTGTAAATGCTTACCAAGCTATTGACAATAATCATGAAATTATACCGGTTTTGAATAAAATAGATTTGCCGTCTGCTGATGTTGATAAGACCAAAAAGCAAATTGAGGAAATTATAGGAATTGATACAAAAAACGCTGTTTTAGCTTCGGCTAAAACTGGGCTGGGAGTGCATGATATATTGGAAAGCATAGTTAAGATATTGCCTGCGCCAAAGGGTGATATTAATGCTCCATTGAAAGTATTGATTGTTGATAGCTGGTATGATACATATATTGGAATTATTATTTTGGTTAGAGTTGTTGATGGAATTCTTAAAAAAGGTGATAAAATTAAAATGTATTCTACGCAGCATGAATTTCAAGTTGATCAAGTAGGTGTTTTTCTGCCTAAAAAAGAAAAAGTTGATGGACTTGGAGCTGGTGAGATTGGATTTTTTACGGCCCAGATGAAGAGTTTGGATGATTGCAAAGTTGGCGATACGGTAGTTTATGCTGATGATATTACAACGAAAGCACTTCCGGGATTCAAACGAAATATGCCAGTTGTGTTTTGCGGTATGTATCCAACAGACGCAAGCGATTATGGCGTATTTAAAGAAAGTATTGCAAAACTACACTTAAATGACGCTAGTTTTGAGTATGAGCCGGAAACATCGTCTGCGTTGGGTTTTGGTTTTAGGTGTGGATTTTTAGGGCTGCTTCATCTTGAAATTATACAGGAAAGGTTGAGCAGGGAGTATGATTTAGATTTGATTACAACTGCTCCATCTGTGATTTATAGAATTTACACGAATACCAAAAAGGGTTTTAAATTTGAAGATGGCAAGGAATATTTGGAAGTTCATAATCCTGCGGATATGCCCGAGCCGCAATATATTATAAAAATGGAAGAGCCTTGGATAACCGCTACGATTATGACACCGGATGAATATTTGGGCGATATTATAAAACTTTGCACGGATAGGCGAGGAATACAGAAGAATTTATCTTATGTTGGCGATAGGGTTATCTTAACTTACCGTCTTCCTCTTAATGAAATTGTTTATGATTTCTATGATAAATTAAAATCATTCACAAAAGGCTACGCAAGCTTTAATTGGGAAGTTGATGGCTACGAGGAAAGCAAGTTGGTAAAAATAACGATTTTAGTTAATGGCGAAAATGTTGATGCGCTTTCAATGATTATGCACCAATCACAAGCTATTAAAAAAGGCAGAATACTTTGTGAAAAATTAAAGGAAGAAATACCAAGACAGATGTTTAAAATAGCTATTCAAGCCAGCATGGATGGTAAAATTATTGCTAGGGAAGATATTTCTGGATTTAGAAAAGATGTATTGGCAAAATGTTATGGCGGCGATATTTCAAGAAAGAAAAAATTGCTTGAAAAACAGAGAAAAGGAAAAAAGAGAATGAGAAACGTTGGTAATGTTGAAATACCGCAAAGTGCATTCTTGGCTGTGTTGAAGGTTGGGGAGTAGTTATAGTATTATATAGCTTTAACTTACTATAAATATATAGGCCTTAAGCGTAGCAGTAGCTCCCCTTTGTCAACTACGTTGGCAAAGGGGAGCTATTTACAAAAACATATAATTAAAACTCATAAATAAACATTTGACAAATAAAACCAAACATCTAATAATTAAATAGCCTACGGGCAAAGTGATGGCTCAAAACGCCAAAA